>JBMOEY010000016.1:0-25513 GCA_049314515.1 Microbacteriaceae bacterium | reverse complement strand
TTGGTGACCGTCAGACCGGTAAGACCGCGATCGCCATCGACACCATCATCAACCAGAAAGACAACTGGGCTTCGGGCGATTCCTCGAAGCAGGTTCGTTGTATCTACGTTGCCATCGGCCAAAAAGGTTCGACGATTGCGGCCGTCAAGGGCGCTCTCGAAGACGCTGGTGCCATGGAATACACAACGATTGTCGCCGCTCCGGCATCAGATCCTGCAGGTTTCAAGTACCTCGCTCCGTACACTGGCTCAGCCATCGGTCAGCACTGGATGTACGCCGGCAAGCACGTGCTCATCATTTTCGATGACCTGAGCAAGCAGGCCGAGGCCTACCGTGCCGTGTCGCTACTTCTTCGTCGCCCACCGGGACGCGAGGCCTACCCGGGTGACGTCTTCTACTTACACTCGCGTCTTCTCGAGCGCTGTGCAAAGCTGTCCGACGCTCTCGGCGCGGGTTCAATGACCGGACTCCCGATCATCGAAACGAAGGCCAACGACGTTTCGGCCTACATCCCGACCAACGTCATTTCGATTACCGATGGTCAGATCTTCTTGCAGTCCGACCTGTTCAACGCGAACCAGCGCCCCGCCGTCGACGTGGGTATCTCGGTGTCGCGTGTTGGTGGTGACGCCCAGGTCAAGTCGATCAAGAAGGTGTCGGGAACCTTGAAGCTCGAGCTCGCTCAGTACCGTTCGCTCGAAGCGTTCGCGATGTTCGCATCCGACCTCGACGCGGCAAGCCGTCGTCAGCTGGCTCGTGGTGCGCGCCTCACGGAACTTCTCAAGCAGCCGCAGTACACGCCGTACCCCGTTGAAGACCAGGTCGTTTCGATCTGGGCCGGAACCACCGGCAAGCTTGACGAGGTTCCGGTCGAAGACATTCTTCGCTTCGAGCGGGAGTTCCTCGACTACCTCGGCCGCAAGACCAAGGTGCTCAGTACTCTGCGCGACACAAACGTACTCGACGACAAGACGGTCGAAGACCTCGAGAAGGCTGTTGTCAGCTTCAAGCAGGAGTTCCAAACCGGCGAGGGCAAGCCGCTCGCGTCGGTGGGTCGCGAGGAGTTTGCGGCACTGCCTGGAGAAGACGTGCACCAAGAGAAAATCGTCAAGAAGAAGCGCTAACGCGCCGACTCCGTGTTGAGGCCCGAGTGGGTTCTCGCCACACACTGATACACATGACACAAGGAACGTAAGGACACTTTCATGGGAGCCCAGCTTCGGGTCTATAGGCAGAAGATTCGCTCTGCCCAGACGACCAAGAAGATCACTCGCGCCATGGAGCTCATTTCTGCCTCTCGCATTCAGAAAGCTCAGGCTCGAGTTGCTGCGGCGACGCCGTACTCGCGTGCCATTACGCGAGCGGTCTCTGCGGTAGCGACGTACTCGAACGTGGCACACACGTTGACGACAGAGCCCGAAAAAGTAGAGCGCGCCGCGGTCGTCGTCTTTGCATCTGACCGAGGCCTTGCGGGCGCTTTCAGCTCAAACGTCTTGCGCGAATCCGAGCGCCTCGCCGAATTGCTTCGGAGTGAGGGCAAGGACGTCGTCTACTTCCTCGTCGGTCGCAAGGCAAACGCCTACTTTAACTTCCGTCGTCGTGTTGCCGAGCGCACCTGGACGGGCGGAACGGACTCACCCGTTTTCGAGGTTGCAAAAGAAATCGCGGATGCGGTCGTGGCTGCGTTCCTGAAGCCCGCGTCGGAAGGTGGAGTTGACGAGATTCACATCGTCTTCAACCGCTTCGTCAACATGGTGAGCCAGGTCCCAGAGGTCGTGCGTCTACTCCCACTCGAAGTAGTCGAGGGTGTTGACGCTCCGGGCGAAAACGAAACGCTGCCCCTCTACGAGTTCGAACCCGAGGCGGAGGCAGTTCTGGATGCCCTGCTCCCGGTCTACATCGAGAGCCGAATTTGGAATGCCATGTTGCAGTCCGCCGCATCAGAACACGCAAGCCGTCAACGCGCGATGAAGTCGGCTAGTGACAACGCAGACAAACTTATTCGCGAATACACCCGACTGGCGAACAACGCTCGCCAGTCTGAAATTACCCAACAGATTGCTGAGATCGTCGGCGGCGCCGACGCACTCGCCGGCTAACACAACACGTAAGGCAAGAGAGAGAAGATCATGACTGCAACGGCAACCAAGACCGCGACGGGCCGCATCGCCCGCGTGACCGGCCCCGTCGTCGACATCGAGTTCCCGCACGATGCCATCCCCGGTATCTACAACGCTCTCGAGACCACGGTTGAACTCGGTGGCGAGAAGACGAAGCTCGTTCTCGAGGTCGCTCAGCACCTCGGTGACGACTTGGTTCGCGCCATCGCACTGAAGCCCACTGACGGTCTCGTCCGTGGACAGGAAGTTCGCGACACCGGCGCTCCCATCTCCGTCCCCGTTGGTGACGCCACCAAGGGCAAGGTGTTCAACGTCACCGGTGATGTGCTCAACGGCGCACCCGGAGAGAAGTTTGAATTCAAGGAGCGCTGGCCGATCCACCGCACGCCGCCGAAGTTCGACCAGCTTGAGTCGAAGACACAGCTCTTCGAGACGGGCATCAAGGTCATCGACCTCCTGACCCCCTATGTGCAGGGTGGAAAAATTGGTCTCTTCGGTGGTGCCGGTGTCGGTAAGACCGTGCTTATTCAGGAGATGATTCAGCGTGTAGCTCAGGATCACGGTGGTGTGTCGGTGTTCGCCGGTGTCGGTGAGCGTACCCGTGAAGGAAACGACCTCATCCACGAAATGGAAGAAGCCGGCGTTTTCGACAAGACTGCTCTTGTCTTCGGTCAGATGGATGAGCCGCCAGGAACGCGTCTTCGCGTGGCCCTCTCAGCTCTGACCATGGCGGAGTATTTCCGTGATGTTCAGAAGCAGGACGTGCTCCTCTTTATTGACAACATCTTCCGCTTCACTCAGGCCGGTTCAGAGGTTTCGACCCTCCTCGGCCGCATGCCGTCGGCCGTGGGTTACCAGCCCAACCTCGCCGACGAAATGGGTATTCTCCAGGAGCGCATCACGTCGACGCGTGGTCACTCGATTACCTCGCTTCAGGCGATCTACGTTCCTGCCGACGACTACACCGACCCGGCTCCGGCAACGACCTTCGCCCACCTCGACGCAACGACCGAGTTGTCGCGTGAGATTGCGTCGAAGGGTCTCTACCCGGCCGTTGACCCGCTGACCTCGACGAGTCGCATCATGGACCCTCGCTACTTAGGTGAAGACCACTACCGCGTTGCGATTACGGTCAAGGCGATTTTGCAGAAGAACAAGGAACTCCAGGAAATCATCGCCATCCTCGGTGTCGACGAGCTTTCTGAAGAAGACAAGGTCACCGTGTCGCGTGCACGTCGTATCCAGCAGTTCCTCTCGCAGAACACGTACATGGCAAAGAAGTTCACTGGTGTTGAGGGTTCGACGGTCCCGCTCAAGGAGACCATCGAGTCGTTTGACGCTATCTGCAAGGGCGAGTTCGACCACGTTGCGGAGCAGGCCTTCTTCAACGTTGGTGCCATCTCGGATGTTGAGGCCAAGTGGGCTCAAATCCAGAAGGAGAACAACTAGCCATGGCCGCCACTTCGGCGCTCACCGTGAGTGTGGTTGCGGCTGACAAGGAAGTCTGGTCAGGCCAGGCATCGATTGTCATCGCCAAGACCACAGAGGGAGAAATCGGTATCCTTCCCGGACACGAACCGATGCTCGCACTCCTCGCGCAGGGTGAAATCGAAGTACGCATCACGCCCATCGATGGACCCAAAGTGAGTGTTAGCGCGGACAACGGTTTTCTCTCCGTCGAGAACAACAACGTCGCAATCGTTGCTGCTCTGGCCGAACTCGCCAGCTAGACATTGTTCATTCTACTTCCGCCGTCGGAGACCAAGCGTCCCGGCGGCGGTGGTTTGTCTCTCGCAACGGAATGGAACCTGAGTTTTCCTGAGCTGGACGAAACTCGAAAACAACTGGTGCGCGCACTGCGCGAACTTGCCGATGATCCCGTTGCCACAGCTGCGGCACTCAAACTCGGGCCAAAACAACAAGACGAAGTGGGCGTCAACGCATCGCTGCTTGATGGGCCAACGATGCCCGCGATTGAGCGGTTCACTGGTGTTCTCTATGACGCGGTGGACATCGACACTATTGATAGACGCGGGCGTGAATTTCTTAATTCGCGAGTCCTGATTCAATCCGCTCTCTTCGGGCTCGTGCGAGCAACAGACCACATTCCGGCATATCGGTTGAGCTGTGATTCACGGCTTCCGGGGTTACCGCAGTTGAAGAACATCTGGGCAACGATAAGTCACCACATCCTGAGTGGCCACGCCGGGCTCATTCTCGATCTTCGATCAGAAGGCTATGCGGCGCTCACTCCATTGCCGCAGCGTGACAACGCTTTCTTTGTCCGTGCCGTTGGTCGCACCCCCGAAGGTACGCTTCGTCAGCTCAATCACTTCAACAAGAAGGGTAAGGGCGTATTCGTTCGCGCGTTGGGGCAAAGCTTCCCGCATTGGGTTCACAATCAGGCGGATGAGTACACCGACGTTAGTCCGAGCGGTTTTTCGATTGACAACGTGGACACGCTTTTGTTGTGGGCGCGAACTTTCGGAGTCGACCTTTCGAGAACGGATAACCCGCACATCCTTCAGCTCGTTATCAACGAAGCGGATTACCCGCCAATCAACGCTCGAATAAAGAGCCCAGGCAGCTAACTCGCACGGTGACATCCGACGAGGTGATCATCAACGAGACCTTCCGATTGCATCAGTGCGTACATCGTCGTCGCTCCGACAAAGCGAAACCCACGGCGACGCAGTTCCGCGCTGAGTGCTTCCGATTCTGACGTAATAGCGGGAAGTTGGGCCAACGTGCGCGGACGAGTGCGTTGGCCGCGCGGTGCAAATGACCACACCAGGTCAACCAGCGACTCTCCCCGCTCCAGCATCTCCACGACAATTTGTGCATTGCTCACGCACGACTGAATTTTTGCGCGATTGCGAATAATTCCCGAATCGTTCATGAGAATCTCGACTCTAGGTGGGTCGAATTCAGCGACTGTGTGAGGGTCAAAGTTATCGAACGCCGCGCGGAAAGCGGGGCGTCGACGGAGGATCGTAATCCAGCTCAAACCCGCCTGAAATCCTTCAAGACAAACCTTTTCGAACATGTCTCGTTCGGTGCGAAACGGTGTTCCCCACTCGTCGTCGTGATACCGCTCGTATTCCGGGGCGCTCGTGACCCAGCCACAGCGAACGACTCCATCTGCACCGGTGATGAGCTCTGATCGCACCATGTCTTCAGACTATTCGGCGTACGATATGCCCTCGAGGGCAAGGAGCTGCTTCTTTGTGGGAATTCCACTGCCTCCGGAGTAGCCCGTGATGCGCGAGTTCGAGGCAAGTATTCGGTGACAACCAACGATGAGCGGGATTGGATTCGCACCCACCGCGCCACCAACGGCACGACCTGCTCCGTGTCGACCAATTCTCTCGGCGATGTCGCCGTAGCTAGCGCTCTCGCCAAAAGGTGTTGCGGCGATGATGTTCCACACCTCGCACTGAAATTGCGTTCCCTTTAGTTCAACCGGGAGGTCGAACTCGCGACGCGTACCCGCAAAATATTCATTGAGCTGCGTCGTCGCTTGGGTCAGCAGTGAGTCGGCGTGTCCTGGAGCACCACCGTGCGGAAGGACACCATAGGCGTTGCCGTCGGTGCCTTCTATTGTCAGACCCGAGATGGACTTGCCGTTACTTCGAATCTCGATGCGACCGATGGGCGAAGGGATGGTCACGAATGAGTCAGTTGCAGAGGTCTGAATCTTGGTCATATTGAATCCTTGCGGGGTCTCATGAGTCGAATTCTCTCCTGAACGAGGGCTGCCGACAATATAACGGTGCCACCGCCAACAACCTGATACCAGTGGATGGATTCGTGGATAAAGACGACGCCTGCGATGACTGCAACAACAGGAGTGATGTATGTGACCGTGCTTGCAACAGCCGGACCGGCGAGCTGAATTGTTCGAAAATTCCATATGTAGGCGAATCCCGTGCCGAGCATCCCGAGAGCTGCGATCGCGAGGACCGACTGAATGGTCCAGGCCCCGGATTGCAGCGTAAAGAACGGCGCACCGAGGAGGAACCATATCGCACCCGAAGTTAATTGCATTGTGGCGAGAGTCGAAGCCGGGAGTCCAGACGGGGTGAGATAGCGCCGGGCGAACGGGAAAGCGAAACCGTAGCAGGCGGTCGCAATGAGAAGAATTCCGATGCCCAAGACAGCGTTGCTCGGCTGAGGTTCAAAGATTGTTCCGCTCAACACGACAATGCCAATAAACCCGATGACAATGCCGAGAACCATGTTTCCCGAGACACGTTGGTCACGGAAAAAGAGAAAAGTCATGATGACGGTCATCATGGGCGTTGTCGCATTGAGAACTCCGGCCAGAGCACTCGAGACATAGGTCTCGGCAAGGGCGAACAAATACGCCGGAATGACATTCACGAAAAGTGCAAATACGAGGGATGCCCCCCACAGCTTCACCGAACCGGAAAGGGGCATCCGGCGGATTCCGCTCCAGGCCAGCAATGCACCTGCGCCGAGAAGCGTTCTCACGGCGGCAACACCATATGGAGTGAGCGACGTCAGCGAAAGGCTGATGAAAAGAAAAGACAGACCCCAGACAATTCCCAGCGCGATAAACCCCGGCAACCACAACGAAACACGAGGCATCGTCGAAGTTACCGGGGTCACAAGTTAAGCGTTAGTTGAGGCAGCGAGCAGTGACGCCTACAGAATCTTCCAGGCCTGCGTCAGCACGCCTTCGAGAATCTGGCGAATCTCGGTGAACTCTTTCGGCCCGATTGTCAGCGCCGGCGCAAGCTGGACTACGGGGTCGCCACGGTCATCGGCACGACAGTAGAGCCCGGCCTCGTAGAGCGCACCCGACAGGAATCCGCGCAACAGGCGCTCGGACTCATCATCGTTGAACGTCTCCTTGGTCTTCTTGTCCTTGACGAGTTCGATCGCGAAGAAGTACCCGTCTCCGCGAACATCCCCAACAATCGGAATCGACAGGAGCTTCTCGAGTTCTGCGCGGAAGATAGGCGAGTTCTTCTGAACGTTTTCGTTGAGCCCCTCTTCTTCGTAGATACGCAGGTTTTCGAGACCCACGGCCGCCGAAACGGGATGCCCACCAAATGTGTACCCGTGAGCGAACGACGTTTGTCCGTGCTTGAACGGTTCGTAAACCTTGTCGCTCACGATGCAGGCACCGATGGGGGAGTACCCACTTGTCATGGCCTTGGCACACGTGATCATGTCGGGCTGGAAGCCGTACGTGGTCGATGCAAACATGTTGCCGATGCGACCGAAAGCGCAAATTGTTTCATCACTGACCAGCAGCACATCGTGCTTGTCACAGATTTCGCGCACGCGCTGGAAGTAACCAGGAGGCGGGGGGAACGCACCACCCGAGTTCTGAACGGGCTCGAGGAAGACGGCAGCCACGGTTTCGGGTCCCTCGAACTCGATCATTTCTTCGATGCGGTTCGCCGCCCAGAGGCCGAACGCTTCGACGTCATCGGCGTGCGCCTCCGCGCGATAGAAGTTCGTGTTGGGAACTCGGAAGCCTCCGGGCACGAGGGGCTCGAACATCTGCTTCATGCCGGGAAGTCCGGTGATTGCCAACGCACCTTGCGGGGTTCCGTGATACGCCACCGCACGAGAAATGACCTTGGTCTTCATCGGTCGACCCTGGATCTTCCAATATTGCTTGGCGAGCTTCCAGGCAGTTTCGACCGCTTCACCGCCACCGGTGGTGAAGAACACGCGGTTCAGATCACCGGGTGCATAGTCGGCGAGCACATCGGCAAGTTCAATTGCTGAAGGATGCGCATACGACCAAATCGGGAAGAACGCGAGTTCCTCCGACTGCTTTGCGGCGGCCTGAGCGAGGCGCTTACGGCCGTGTCCTGCGTTCACCACGAACAGTCCCGACAAGCCGTCGATGTACTTCTTACCGTGAATGTCGAAGATGTGGTGACCCTCACCCTTGGTGATGATGGGAACGCCACTCTTCTCGAGAACGGATTGACGTGCGAAGTGCATCCACAGGTGGTCTTTCGCCATCTTCTGAAGCTTCGCGTCTTCGGGGTTTTTCGCCCCTGACTTCGTCGGCTTCGAGGCGGGCTTTGCCTTGGCAAGCTTCGGCGCCTTCGCCGGAGCCTTCGACTTTGCCGATTCGCGTCCCTTGAAAATTGTCATGGTGATCGATTCCTATCGCGTTCCCCAGTTATATAACTGTTTTTTGAGCTTGAGATATACGAACGTCTCGGTTGAAACGACGCCCTCAAGAGACCTGATTTGTGAGTTCAACAGCGTGATGAGGTCATCATCCGACTCGCATACAACTTCGACCATGATGTCGAACGACCCTGCGGTGAGCACCACGTAGTCGACCGCGCGAATTTCGCTCAACTTATCTGCGATAAGGCGAGTGTCACCGGAGCAGCGAATTCCAATCATGGCTTGTCGGTAGAAGCCCAGCTGCATCGGGTCGGTCACGGCAACAACTTGCACAACACCCGTGTCTGTAAGTTTTTGAACCCGCTGGCGAACGGCTGCCTCCGAGAGTCCCACAGCCTTGCCGATTTCGGCATAGGACTTTCGTCCGTCCAGCTGGAGCTGTTCGATGATCGCCTTCGAGACCTCATCCAGCGGATTTGACTTGACTTTCACGGACACACAACGATTATCGCAACATAAATGACCCAATATCAAGGGAAACCGAAGCAAAAGATAAAAAAAAGTACGGATTCGTTACTAATGACGGCTAGAACGTGCGGCGCAGGTGCCTCTCACATGACCGGGATAGACTTTGACGTCAGGGTGTGAGTGGTTGCACATCGATGGTCTCGAAACGCAATCGACATCCCGGTAGAAAGGCGATCGCAGCGTGACCACCATTGGTAAAGACGGCACTCGGGTCCCTTTGCCGACGGACAGTGAACTCCGCGGATTGCGGCTGAGTTGGGCCGCGGCGACCGACGTCGGCCACCATCGTTCCGCCAACGAAGACAGCTTCGTGGCGAACATGCCCATTTTTGCGGTGGCTGATGGAATGGGTGGACACCACGCGGGTGATGTGGCCAGCGATGCCGTCGTTCGAAGCCTAGCCACCCTGAAGGGTGATCACCGCATCACACGAGACAGTCTCAGTGGAGCACTCGCGACCGCGGTCGAAAACTTGCGCGCGGTTCTCCCGGAGGAACACCAGGGAGCCGGCACGACGGTGACGGGAGCCGCCGTGGTCGATGAACTAGGTGAAACTCGTTGGGCCATCTTTAACATTGGTGACTCTCGCGTTTATGCGCGAGTGGGGGACGAATTCCTGCAGGTCACAACCGATCACTCGATTGTGCAACAACTCGTGGATTCGGGCCAGATCACGAAAGACGAGGCGGAGCACCACCCCCACGCAAACGTCATCACGCGCGCTGTTGGGCTCATGGATGTGCCCGTTCCCGACTTCGTTCTGATGCCCATTGTTGCCGGAACGCGGTTGCTCGTGTGTTCCGACGGGTTGACGAAAGAACTGACTGAGATCGGTATCGCTCACTTCATGGAGCACGGAGGTACTCCGCGCGAGACGGTCGACGAACTCATTCGCGTGGCACTCGAGAACAGTGGCCGGGACAACGTCACGGCGATTGTGATTGATGTCGACGACGAGGATTAGCGGTTGTGACCACTTGTGAGGCGTGCAGTAGCCCGCTCTTGCCCGGGGCTATTTTTTGTGGCGAATGTGGCGGTTCAACGCGTCCTCGCCAAAATTCGCTCGATGTCGCTCGAACCGACACTCGTCAACTCCCCATCGAATCATCATCCGTACCAGAATTTGTTGCCACGCCTCGCCGGCAAACTGCTCCGCGCTTCAGCGATGAACCAACCCTGCCGCAACCTTCATTTCTGCTTCGATTTTCAAACGGGACGTCGGTCAGTGTGACATCCGGTGGTTTACTCGGGAGAAATCCGGTGGCCGCAAGTGGGGATGTGGATGATCACCTCATCATCGTGACGGATCCGGATCGAACGGTGTCGAAAACGCATCTTGAATTCGGCATCGAGGCCGGTGACTTCTGGATTTGCGACCGGTTCAGCGGAAACGGAACGACCGTGTGCGAACCGGGGCAGTCAGTGCGGCGCCTCATTCCGGGTCGCCACTACCGAATATTTCGAGGCACCGTCGTGGGTATTGGAGAGCAGGCTTTCACGCTTCTGTAAAGTGATCCGACAACTGCCGGACCTCCTATCCACAAGCGGAACACAGGTCATGTCTTTTGCTTCCCTCGCGCCCGCGCTGTCATCAGATCCACGTCGCGTCACACTCGACGGGTGCCCAGAATCGAGATGGACAATCGATTCCCGTGGATACCGACGATTGCACCACTCGTGGCCGCAGGTGTCCTCTGGCTAGTAACTGGTTCAGCCATCTCAATGCTCTTCGGCATCATGTCGCCTGTTCTGCTAGTGACATCGTTCATCGAGGCTCGGCTCAACGCGAAACGACGTCGCGCACGGGAATCTCATCAGGAACGACTCAGCCACGCTCGAGAGACGATGCGACGCGAGGAGGAGCAGCGCAAACGCCTCAGGCAGGCCGAGTGCGAGCATCCACGCGCCTCGGAACTCGGCACGCTCGTGTCGTTCGCGCGTTTGCCAGCGGAGCGACGTAAATCGCCGGGCACCGCTTCGACGTTTCCGAGCAACGGTGCGAAGAACTCGTTCGACAAAATGATTCGCATTGGAACGCACGATGACGGGTTTCCTTTTCTGATTGGCGCGAGTGACGGGTTACACATTGAGGGCGACGCCCGACTTCGCCGATCTCTACTTCGAGCCGTAACGGCGCAGATGTGGTGGATTACCGGCGACCCCCAATCATCGTTCGAATCACTGTCGTTCTCACCGGCGGGGGCGGGTGGTGTTCAAGACTCTCGCTGGCACATCACAATGAATTCGGCCGACTCGGCCCGAGTGCGCGATCGAGACGCGCCTGCGGTGCCCGCCCTCACCATTCGACCCGATTCACTCTCCTCACCGGGCCTGGTTCAACTGCGGCACGCACTCACGGTGCGACTCCGGGACTCACTCGACCACGGCAACCGCACCACAACTTTTGCCAGCGTGGACCACGACCCAACTTCCACGGCATTCGATATCGAAGTGGGTCTTACACCGGGCGGGAGACCGTTCCACCTCAACCTCGTGGAGTCCGGGCCCCACATGGTCGTATCTGGAACGACCGGTAGCGGAAAGACAACGTTTCTCGTTAATTGGTTGTCACAGTTGGCATCGGCCCACAAGTGCTCGACGTTTGAGCTCGCAATAATCGATTTCAAAGGCGGGGTTGACTTCACCAATCTGGCGACCTGGCCCCATTGCGTGGGATTCGCTACTGATCTCGAGGACGGGGCAATCGAGCGCGCCCTGGTGGGGCTCGAGGCGGAGGTCTCTCGGCGCGAACGCGCGTTGCGATCCGGTGACCATGTGCGCGACCTCTCGCGCCTCGTTGTGGTGCTTGATGAATTTCGGGCGACGGCGGCGGCGCATCCACGATCGATTCCGGTGGTCGTTGATATTGCCGCGCGGGGCCGGGCACTGGGTATGCATCTCGTCCTGAGTACGCAACGCGCCTCCTCGAGTATCTCCGACGACATTCTCGCCAACGTCGCGTTGCGCGTTGCGTTTCGAGCATTGACACCGCACGAAAGTGTGTTTCTCGTCGGCAACGCGAGTGCACATCATGAGCTGAGATCGCCCGGTGACGCCGTCGTGTCCACGGTCGGCGCGGCCCCAACCATCGTGCACATGTACCCAGCTCGCGACGTCGAAGATTCCCGCAAGATTCTGTCGCCGCCATCCGCGGGGTCCTCGGCCGCCGGCCGCCACGTCTGGACGGCTTCGTTGCCAACAAAAATCTCGCGGCGAGAGTCGGAAGGTTATCCACCGCTCGCCAGCCAAACCCTCGAAGGGGGCCCGCGTTCCACTTCGCCAAGCGAATTGGGTGTGTGCGTGGGGCTGGTAGATGCTCTCACCCGTCAACGATGGGAATCCGTATGGTACGTGCCGCACGTGGACGGTCATCTCATGGTCACGGGAGCAGCGCGTTCTGGTCGAACGTCCGCGATGCGCTCGTTTGCGCTCGCGGTGCGCGAAGCGGACCAGGCTTTGACAAATGAGCCGAACGGCAAGGGAACGTCATCGTGGGAAGCGCGGCTGATTGATGACGTGATGGATATGTGGGACTGGTTAGATTCCCGTTGCCGCGACGCCAAGATCGCCGAAGGTGCGTTGGCCCCGGAACGCCGGAGCATCATTCTTCTCGACGGGCTCGAACGCATGCTGTCCCTTGTGGAACCAGAAGTGCGCGACGTGTTGGGGGAGCGCCTCATGGCAAAACTGCGCAATGCCGGGCCCGATCGGGTCATCGTCGCGTGTGATGTGGAAGGTCCTTGGGTTACGCGGCTCGCGCCCTTGTGCGCGCAACGCCTGACCCTGGTGAGTTCTGACGTCCCTGGGCGAGGGCGATGGAAAAACGAGGTCGTACAGGTGTCGTTCACAGACGACAAGACCACTGAAATCCCCCTCATTCACCCAGACGTTCACTACTTGTCGCGCAACCTGTTGCAACTCGATTCACCGATTGTCGTGGTCACCGGACGACAGGGTCATCCTGGAGTGACAACGAAACACCTGGGCTCACTCGTTGCGAGTGCTACCGCACCGGAATGGGGGGAGCGCCTGCACGATTTTCTGGCGATGACGCGTGACGCGGCGATTCTTGTCGATGGGAAAATCTCGCCCGCGGATGCGCGGGTGCTGTTGCGCGCGCATGCTCCGGTTCCGCCCATGGCAGACGCGCAGCGCATCCTGCTGCTCCCCGATGGTGGGTACCACCGGTTGTGTGCCGAGCCCAACACGGGCCGCGACGAGTTCTAAACGAAGGCCGAGTCGAGCTCCGAATATGAAAGACCGTGCGCGGCAGCCACTGGCTCGTTCACCAGATGTCCGTCATGGGTATTGAGGCCCAGCTTGAGCGAACCGTCGGCGAGGAGGGCGTCCTTCCAGCCGTGGTTCGCAATCAAACGTGCGTACGGAAGCGTGGCATTGGTGAGGGCATAGGTCGACGTGTGTGGGACGGCACCGGGCATGTTGGCCACGCAATAGAAGAGCGATTCATGAACAGTGAAGGTGGGATCCGCGTGCGTGGTGGCGTGCGTGTCGGCAAAACAACCACCCTGGTCAACAGCAATGTCCACGAGCACGCTTCCCGGTTTCATTCGACTTACGAGCTCATTACTCACCAACTTGGGGGCCTTGGCGCCCGGAATCAGCACGGAACCTACGACGAGATCTGCGTCAATAAGTGCCCGTTCAATTTCAAAGGAATTCGACGCGATTGTCTTGATTCGACCACTGTAGAGAGCGTCCAGCTCGCGCAAACGGAACAGGTTCGTGTCCAGTACTGTGACGTCGGCACCCATTCCCGAAGCAACCTGGACGGCTGCCGTGCCCGCAACACCGCCGCCGAGAACGACGACTTTGGCCGGATACGTGCCCGGTACGCCTGGAACGAGCAGCCCGGGACCACCGTTGGGCTTGAGCATCGCACTGGCTCCGACAATGGGCGCCAGCCGGCCGGCTACTTCGCTCATCGGCGCCAGAAGCGGAAGCGCACGACTGGGTAACTGAACGGTTTCGTAGGCGATGCCGGTGACTTTCGACTCGAGCAGAGCGTGGGTTAGTTCGGGTTCAGCGGCCAAGTGAAGATACGTAAAGAGCACGAGCCCCGGGCGAAAGTGCGCATACTCTGATTCGATGGGTTCCTTCACTTTGAGCACCATGTCGGCGTTCGACCATGCTGCCGTGGCGTCCGCGACGATGTGTGCTCCCGCTGACGAATATGCCTCATCCGAAATGGATGATCCCACTCCGGCGCCCGACTGAACGAGAACGTCGTGCCCATGCGACACGAGGTCGTGCACTCCGGCGGGGGTAATGGCAACCCGAAATTCGTTGTTTTTGATTTCGGTGGGCACAGCGATTTTCATGAGAATCTCCATCGCAAAAGGGCCCGCAGCGGCGGGTTCACTTCACTATAGTCTCGCTTTGCGACGAATTCCATAGTGAATGTGCAAGAAAACCATGGATTCCGCACTCAGAACGTCAATACAGTGATGAAATCCCCACGAACGCCCCTGATTTCGGCTCAGCGGCTGACGTCCAGTGGCTGAGGAGTTCAGACGGTCGTGCGTAACTCACCCACCGGGAGTCCGCCGCCGAGCACGGTGGTGTGAAAGTGTTCGCGAACGCGAACGGCATCCTGCGCATCCACGACCCCCGCGTTTTCGAGCAGTCGCACGGCGACGAGGCCCGCTGCGCGCAGGTTGCCGTCGAGCACTTTCAGTGCAACCGTCGTGCCATCGTGTGCGCTCACCACCATCACGCCCTCGGCCCCGCGCTTCGCGAAGACACCGAGCTGTGACACGATGGCCGTGTCGTGTTCGCCCGCACCACCTGTGATGTACGGATGCGCGATGACCGCATCGCGCAACTGGGCGGCCGCGCGATCGCGTTCGTCGTCCGCGTCGTGACGTGCCGTCCCGACCCGGCGAATACCACGTGCGAGTGCCACGAGGCTCATCGCGAACACGGGTGCGCCACAACCATCAATTCCTGCGGCGCTCACTGGTTCGCCGATGAATTCCTCGACCGTTTCGAGGATGACTTTTTGAAGTGGATGACCGGGGTCGAGGTATCCCTCAATCGGCCAGCCGTTGACAACGCAGGTCACCAGCATCGCCGCGTGTTTCCCCGAGCAATTCATGTAGCGCCGCTCCGGTTCACCGAATCCTCGGGTGATCTCGGTCACCATGTCGCGATCGCTTGGCATGTCGACGGGGCATGCCAGTTGATCTTGCGTGAGACCGTGTTCGCCCAGCAGCGTGGTGACGAGTCGAACGTGCTCTGCGGAACCCGTGTGGCTTGCCGTTGACAGCGCGACAAACTCACCCGACAGCGGCGCACCCGACGTGAGCATGGCGACCGCTTGGAATGGTTTCATGGCCGACCGTGGAAACACCGGCGCGAGCGGATCGCCAAGCGACGTGATGATGTGGCCACTCGCACCGTCGAGGACGACGGCGCTGCCCACGTGTCGTGACTCGACGAAACCGCTCCGAGTCAGAACAGCAAGTTCCTGCGAATCGGCGACTGTAAAGGTTTCACTCGCCGTTGGGATCACAGTGATGCGAGTCCCTCATCCAACACAGTCAGTGCATCATCGATGAGGTCATCTGACATCGTCACGGCAGGCAGGAAGCGCAGCACGTTATACGACGAACCGGCCGACAGTAGGAGCAGACCGTGTTGAGCGCCAAACGCAATGAGGGCGGTGACTGCTGCCGGGTTCGGCTTCTTCGTACCCGGTTCGACCAGTTCGATGGCCAGCATGGCCCCCTTGCCGCGAACCTCGCCGATTACCGGGTACTTCTTTGCGAGCGTCTTTAGCCCACCGCCGAGCCGCGCCTCAACTCTCTTCGCGTGGGATGTCAGATCGTGGGTGGCCACTTCGTCAAACACTGCGATGGATGCGGCACACGAAACGGGGTTACCACCAAACGTGCCACCCAGCCCGCCGGGAAGCACGTCGTCCATGATTTCAGCCCGACCGACAACTCCGGCGAGGGGCATTCCGCCAGCGATGCCCTTAGCCACCGTCATGAGATCGGGGACCAGTCCGAAGTGTTCACTCGCAAAGTAGGTTCCCGTGCGCGCCATGCCGGACTGAACCTCATCCGCAATGAAGACAACGTTGTTCTTGGTGCACCATTCCTGGAGGTGGGTCAGATATCCGTCAGCGGGAACGACGAATCCGCCCTCGCCCTGAATCGGTTCCGCGATGATGCAGGCGAGGTCTTGAGCTCCGACCAACTTCTCGAAATACCAGATGGTTCGTTCGGCGGCTTCTGCACCCGAGAGACCATCGTGGAATGGATACGATCCCGGCGCCCGGAAAACACCCCCGGCGGTCGGCCCCATGCCCGTGGCGTAGGGAGCGTTCTTGAAGTTCATCGTCATCGTCAGGTTGGTGCGACCGTGATACGCGTGGTCGAGAACTCCGATGCCCGACTTTCCGGTGTGCTTGCGAGCAATTTTGACAGCGTTCTCGACGGCCTCGGCACCCGAGTTGACCAGCATGACTCGCTTGGCGTGATTACCTGGCGTGTGCTCGACGAGAAGCTCGGCGACTCGCACGTACTCTTCATACGGAGTAACCGTGAAACACGTGTGCGTGAAGGAGTTCACCTGTTCGCTCACGGCAGCGGCAACGGCGCCATTGGTGTGACCGATTGTCGTCACTCCGATACCCGTAGCGAAATCAATGAAGTGGTTTCCGTCGATGTCCACCACGATGGAGCCCGATGCCGACTCGATGTAGACCGGCAGTGCCGCGCCGACCCCGGGCGGGATGACCTGCTTACGTCGCTCGTGCATGGCCTGCGACTTGGGACCGGGAACCGCGGTAACCACCTTGCGTTCCTGAACGATTGACGGAGAGCTGAGCGAAATCGTGGACATGCCTTCAGTCTATGACCGCGTGCCGTTCGGGCAATAAGTCGGTTTAAAGATTGACTCATGCGTCGAGTAATCATTTTGGGGAGTACGGGGTCCATTGGCACGCAGGCGCTCGACGTGATCGCCGCCAATCCAGAGCGTTTCGAGGTCGTCGGGCTTGCGGTTGGATCGAACCGCGACGAGCTTGATGCGCAGGCAGCTCGCTTTCGCGTAGCGGACATCGCAGTCGGTCATCGCGATGCCGAAGCCCTGGTGCGCTCGGTCGACGCAGATGTGGTGCTGAACGGAATAACGGGATCGGTCGGACTTGGTCCCACCTTGGCATCTCTCGAAACGGGTAAGACTCTGGCACTGGCCAATAAGGAGAGTCTCATCGTC
The DNA here is from genome assembly GCA_049314515.1 of Microbacteriaceae bacterium. Classification (GTDB taxonomy): domain Bacteria; phylum Actinomycetota; class Actinomycetes; order Actinomycetales; family Microbacteriaceae; genus RFQD01. The sequence continues at coordinate 8,495 of JBMOEY010000016.1, read as the reverse complement.
GGTGGCGCTCTCGTGACGAGTATCGCCAAGCCGGGACAAATCGTACCCGTCGACTCAGAACATTCTGCCCTCGCACAATGTTTAGTGAGCGGAACTCACGAAGAAGTTCGCCGACTGGTCCTCACGGCATCGGGAGGTCCGTTTCGGGGTCGCTCTCGTGCGCAATTGCAGGATGTGACTCCGCGTCAGGCGCTCGCCCACCCCACATGGGACATGGGACTCGTTGTCACGACGAATTCTTCGACGCTGGTCAATAAGGGACTCGAGGTGATTGAGGCACATCTTCTCTTTGATATCCCGTTCGATCGCATCGATGTGACGGTGCATCCGCAGTCAATCATTCACTCGATGGTGGAGTTTGTTGACGGATCAACCATCGCGCAGGCCTCCCCACCGGACATGCGACTCCCCATTTCACTGGGACTTGATTGGCCTCACCGTGTTGCTCACGTCGGAGTTCCGCTCGATTGGACAGCGTCGCACACCTGGACCTTTGAGCCTCTCGACGATGACGCATTCCCGGCGGTGCGACTCGCCAAACAGGTGGGCGCCGCGGGTTCGACGTATCCGGCTGTATTCAATGCGGCAAACGAAGAAGCGGTGACGGCCTTCCACGCGGGTGCGATTGGGTACCTCGAGATTTTAGAGACGGTCTCTGCAGTAGTCGAGGATCACGAACCGTCCGCCGGCAAAATGACTCGCGAAACCGTCTTTGAAGCGGAAGAATGGGCTAGAGGAGCAGCTCGCCGAAGAATTGGGGATTCTCGCGGATGAATACGACAACGATTGTGCGGCGGACCGCGCTTGTGGGAATTGCACTGGCGCTCGCGTGCGCACTCGGCGCCTGTGCGCCGGCCGACAATCCCGTGACGTCACCGAGCGCGCAGGGTGATACATCCACCTCGTCAAAGACGGCGACCCCGACGCCCACGCCAACGCGACTCGCATCGGCCATCGTCGTTGGTATGACCAGCATGACGGTACTGGATGCCAGTGGCACGGTGCTCCAAGAGTTGAGTTACGGCACGCCGGGAGCAGACGTGGCCTACAAACTCGATCGGATTTTCGCCGTGGTGCCAACCGAGAGCGACACACCCGGCGGACTGGAGGCCTGGCCCAGTCACAACTACAACTGGAATGGCTTTGAGCTTCGCGATGAACAGCGAGATGCGGCGAAACAGCACCCCTATTGGGACTACGTACTCTCGGTTTCGACCGGCTCGGTGAACGGAGTCGAAATTCGCACGTCGGCGGGCACGAAGGTCGGAGACCCCGCAGCCAAAGTTGTCTTTGATCCGACGAGTCCGTGGCCGCCCTATTCGGCCGATGGCCTGACCTGTGGTGTCGAGGCGTTGCACTCTGAGGATGGCAACCTCAACAATGCGGTCACTCTGTATTTGTGCATCGATGACGCGACGGCGATGGTGTCCAAGTTCACGGTTCCGATTTACCTTCAGCTCTAAGCTTTCGGTTTCTTCTTCTCGTGGCGCAAATTGTCAGAAATCACCCCTAGCGTGGTCGCGTGACAACTTTCTGGCTTTACGTACTTGGCGTCGTCCTGTTTTTGACCGGCCTGGCAATTTCGGTGGGTTTGCACGAGTTCGGGCACCTCATTCCCGCGAAGCTCTTCGGTGTGCGCGTGCGGCAATACATGATCGGCTTTGGGCCGACAATTCTTTCACGCAAGATTGGCGACACGGAGTACGGACTCAAGGCCGTTCCGCTCGGCGGGTTCGTTTCGATGTCGGGCATGTTTCCTCCCGGCAAAACATTGCGAACTCCCCGCACTTCGCTCGGGCGATTTTTTCAAAAGTTAATCACTGACGCGCGGGAAGCCAGTGAGCAGAGCATGCGCGACACCGACGAGTCGCATGCCTTTTATCGGCTGCCCGTCTACAAGCGAATCATCGTGATGGCCGGAGGGCCAATCATGAATCTCGTGTTGGCGTTCGTCTTGCTCGCGATTGTCGTGAGCGGATTTGGCGTGGCGGGAGCGACCACGACGGTCGCGAGCGTCGCGCAGTGCATCCTGCCCGCCACGTCAACCGAAACGGAATGTCCGACGGATGCCCCGCTCTCACCCGCCGCGCAGGCCGGGCTCTTGCCCGGAGACGTCGTCGTTTCGATTGGCGGAACAAAAATTGAGTCGTGGTCACAAGCCACGACGATCACGCGCGCGTCCGCCGGCACGGCGCTCGACTACGTGGTGCTTCGCGATGGCGTAGCGAAAGATGTGCGGATTACTCCTGTTGCCACGACACGCTTTGATGTCAATCCCGACGGAACACCCGTGCTTGAGGCTGACGGCTCGCAAAAGGTGGTCCAGGTGGGGATTGCGGGAATCTCGCCCGCAACGGGTCTTGTGCGCGAACCTGTCACAGCCGTGTTTCCGATGATGGGCACGGCCATTGTTCAGACGGGACAACTCATCGTTAATTTGCCCCAGAAACTGGTCGGGGTCGGCGAGGCCGCGTTTGGCACCGCGCCGCGCGATGTCAACGGTCCGCTGAGCGTGGTGGGCGTTGGTCGCGTCGCGGGTGAAATTGCGTCCACTGACGTTGCGGGTCCGCAAGAAAAATTCGTCGCGCTTCTGGGCGTCCTCGCTTCATTGAACATCGCGTTGTTTGCGTTCAACCTGATACCCCTCCTGCCACTCGATGGGGGACACATCGCGGGCGCAATCTGGGAAGGCATTCGACGCAGCTGGGCGAAGTTGACCCATCGTGCCGACCCTGGTCCGGTTGACGTGTCCAGGCTCATGCCTTTGACGTTCGTCGTGGTCGTCATGATGCTCGCCATGAGTGCATTGTTGATCTATGCCGACTTAGTCAAACCGATAACTCTCCTCGGCTGAGCGGATTAGGCTGACATACGTGCCTGCAGTCAACATCGGAATGCCCAAAGTCCCAGAAGTTCTTGCACCGCGCAGAAAGACGCGCCAGATCAAGGTCGGCAAAGTCGGGGTAGGCAGCGACTTCCCGGTCAGCGTTCAATCGATGACCACCACACCAACCACAGACATCAACGCGACGTTGCAGCAAATCGCGGAACTGACGGCCAGTGGTTGCGACATTGTTCGCGTGGCAGTGCCCAGTCGCGATGACGCCGAGGTTTTGCACGTCATCGCAAAAAAGAGCCAGATCCCGGTCATCGCAGACATTCACTTTCAACCCAACTACGTGTTTGCGGCCATCGACGCCGGTTGTGCTGCCGTTCGCGTGAACCCCGGCAACATACGAAAGTTCGACGATCAAATCGCGGAAATAGCGAAGCGCGCCAAAGAGGCCGGTGTGAGCATTCGAATTGGCGTCAATGCCGGCTCTCTCGATCCTCGACTACTTGAGAAGTACGGCAAGGCAACACCGGAGGCGCTCGTCGAAAGTGCCGTGTGGGAGGCCAGTCTCTTCGAAGAACACGACTTTCACGACTTCAAGATCTCCGTCAAACACAACGACCCGGTCATCATGGTCAAGGCCTATCGGCTTCTGGCCGAGCGAGGCGATTGGCCACTTCACCTTGGTGTCACGGAGGCTGGCCCGGCGTTTCAGGGCACCATCAAGTCGGCCACTGCTTTCGGTGTGCTTCTCTCGGAAGGCATCGGCGACACGATCCGCGTCTCTCTTTCGGCGCCACCGGCCGAAGAGGTCAAGGTGGGATTGCAAATCTTGCAATCACTCAACCTGCGTGAACGCAAGCTTGAAATCGTCTCGTGTCCGAGCTGCGGTCGAGCTCAGGTGGATGTCTACACGCTTGCCGAGCAAGTCACCAAAGGACTCGAAGGCATGAGTGTGCCACTGCGCGTCGCCGTCATGGGCTGCGTGGTGAACGGACCGGGAGAGGCTCGCGAGGCCGACCTCGGAGTGGCTTCGGGTAACGGAAAAGGCCAAATCTTCGTGAAGGGCGAAGTTATCAAGACCGTGCCCGAGGGCGACATTGTCGCAACGCTCATCGAAGAGGCCAATCGCCTCGCGGCGAGCATGCCTGTCGGAGAATCCGGCAGCGTTGAAGTCATCACTGCGTGACAAGTTTGAACCCAACGCCTTCCGGGCAAACAACACACGACACCGCGATTCAGCGACGCGTCCTCTGGGTCTTGGGCTCAGGCCAGGTGCTCGGTGGTCTGGGCATGGGTGCGGCAATCGCACTCGGCTCGCTCTTAGTGGTCGATGTCGCGAAGTCCACGGCATTTGCCGGATTTTCTTCCTCGATGTTTACGTTGGGCACCGCGCTCGCGGCAATTCCGCTCGCGCGGTTAGCCATGCGATTTGGACGCCGTATCGCTCTCACGACCGGCACCATGATTGCCGCCGTGGGTGCAGTGGGCGTGATCTTCTCGGCGGGGGCGCAGAGCCTCGTTGCCCTCATTGTCTCGCTCCTACTGGTGGGTACGGGGTCCGCTGCGGGTTTGCAATCCCGCTTTGCCGCAACCGATTTGGCGAATCCGGCCCGTCGCGCACGAGACCTCTCACTTGTTGTCTGGGCGACCGCGATTGGTGTGGTGGCCGGACCAAATCTGGCTGGTCCGGGAGACCTGCTCGGGTCGACAATCGGTCTTCCAAACTTGACCGGCGCCTTCGCGATAACGGCGATGGCGCAATTGGCCTCGGGCATCATCTTCATGATTTTTCTTCGACCCGACCCGCTCGTCCTGTCCGGTGGAATTGGCACCTCGGCATCTAAGGAGCGCCGTCGCTTCGGCTACGCGTTCCGAGTTTTGTCTCGAAATGTTCCCGCCGCCGCAGCGGTGTTTGTGCTTGCCATGACGCACGCGGTGATGGTGACCGTTATGGCTATGACTCCCGTGCATCTTGCTCATCTCGGTGTCGAAGTCATTGTCATTGGATTCACGATCAGTTTGCACACCGCGGGTATGTATTTGTTTGCACCGGTTTTCGGTTGGCTTGCCGATCGCATCGGCCGGCGCGGGGTCATCCTGATTGGTCAAACGATGTTGCTTGCCAGTCTCATCATCAACGGGATATCACCCGATTCGGTTCCCGCCCTGACGGTGTCAATGATCCTGTTGGGACTCGGTTGGTCGGCCAGCACCGTGGCGGCATCCACCGTGGTCTCGGAGTCCGTTGCGATTGCCGATCGAACGTCGGTACAAGGCCTCTCCGATTCGCTCATGAGCTTCGCAGGAGCCGGCGGAGGCTTGGCAGCGGGCGTTGTTCTTGCGCTCGTCGGGTACGGGATGTTGAGCATCGTCGTCATCCTGTTGGTCGTTGCGGCGAGTGCGGCAGCGGTGCTGACCGTGCGACGTTCCGTCACCGCCTAAAATCAAGGTCGTGCCCACTCGACTTTCACACCTGTTCCTCCGTACGCTTCGCGACGATCCCGCTGACGCAGAAATTGCCAGTCACAAATTGCTTGTGCGGGCTGGTTATATCCGCCGCCAAGGACCGGGTCTCTTTGCGTGGTTACCGCTCGGGCTGCGCGTCAAAGCCAAAGTCGAACGGGTCGTGCGCGAAGAGATGGCGGCGGCCGGCGCGCAAGAGGTTCATTTTCCTGCGTTGCTTCCGAAGGAACCTTACGAGGTGACGGGACGCTGGGAAGAGTACGGCGACGGCATTTTCAGGTTGCAGGACCGCAAAGATGCCGACTACTTGCTGGCCCCCACTCACGAAGAGGTCTTCACGCTCATGGTGAAGGACCTGTACTCCTCGTACAAAGACTTACCACTCACCATCTACCAGATCCAAGACAAATACCGAGACGAGGCTCGTCCTCGCGCGGGTCTGCTGCGCGGTCGTGAGTTCACTATGAAGGATGCCTACTCATTTGATGCGACCGATGAGGGGCTGGTGGCAAGCTATCAGGCGCAGCGTGACGCCTACGAGCGAATCTTCGCGCGACTTGGCCTCGACTATGTCATCGTCAAGGCGGATGCCGGCGCGATGGGTGGGTCCCGTTCGGAAGAGTTTTTGCACCCCAGTCCCGTGGGTGAGGACAGTTTCGTGCGATCTGCGGGTGGATACGCGGCCAACATTGAGGCCTTCACGACAATCGCTCCGCCGGCGATTGAGCTCGATGGTTTACCCAGCGCCGAGGTGTTCGACTCGCCCAACACCCCAACCATCGATTCCCTCGTTTCGTTTGTCAACGCAGATCATCCCCGCGCGGATGGACGCGCGTGGACTGCTGCGGACACTCTCAAGAACGTTGTACTCGCACTGTCGCACCTCGACGGTACGCGTGAACTCATTGCGGTTGGTTTGCCCGGAGACCGGGAAGTCGATCTTGCTCGAATTGAGGTCGCGTTCGCTCCAGCGGATGTTGAGGCAGCCACCGAGGCCGACTTCGCCAAGAACACGTCACTGGTCAAGGGGTACATCGGACCCTGGGCTGCCTCGGGTACCGTGCTCGGGGAGAAGGGTGCGGCGCGCATCCGCTACTTCGTCGACCCGCGGGTTGTCGACGGATCTGCATGGATTACCGGCGCAAACGTGCACGAGAAACACGCATTGTTCGTTACCGCCGGGCGTGATTTTGTTGCAGACGGAACCATTGAGTGTGCCGAAGTGCGAGCCGGTGATCCGGCACCAGACGGGTCGGGGCCGGTTGACATCGCTCGCGGGATTGAAATTGGCCACGTCTTCCAACTGGGTCGCAAGTATGCCGAGGCCCTGGGACTCAAGGTGCTTGATGAGAACGGAAAACTCGTCACCGTGACAATGGGCTCTTACGGAATCGGTGTGACGCGCATTGTCGCGGTGATTGCCGAGGCCAATCACGACGACAAGGGTCTGATCTGGCCGAGCGAGGTGGCCCCGTTTGACGTACACGTCGTGGCTACGGGTAAGGATGATTCCGTTTTTGAGATTGCGGAACAACTTGTCGAAGGCCTGGAATCCGCCGGTTTGGATGTGCTCTACGACGACCGCCTCAAAGTGTCACCGGGAGTCAAGTTCGGGGACGCAGAAATCATTGGTGTTCCTATGATCTTGATCGTGGGCAAGGGTGCAGCCGAGGGCAATGTCGAACTCTGGAATCGCCGCACGGGTGAGCGAAGCGACGTGGCCATTTCGGACGCGGTCGCTCGCATAACGATGAAGGCGTAGGCTGATTCTCTGCACGGAGCGGTCAATGCTGCGGGCACTTCACATGTGAATAGGGAGGCAATTGTGGACATCAATCTTCGTGATCTCAAGCTCATGGAGTCAGAAAAGGGAATTCCCTTTGACGAACTTGTGTCCATGATTGAGCAGGCCATCCTGGCTGCGTACCAAAAGCACGTTGCGCAAATCTCCGATGGGCCGGCCGCGCCCGTCGCCGATGCCCGAGTTGAACTGGATCGACGCACCGGCATCATTACGATCTTTGTTGCCGAGGTCGATGACGAGGGCGCCATCGTCGGTGAGTCGATTGTCGACCCCGAAGATTTTGGACGCATTGCTGCCTTTGCCGCGAAACAAGCGATGACTCAGCGCATGCGTGAGATTGCGGATGAAAAAATACTGGGCGACTTCAAGGGGCGCGAGGGCGACATTCTTGCCGGAGTTGTTCAGCAGGGATCTAACCCCAACTTCGTCTCGGTTGACCTCGGTACCGTTGAGGCTCAGATGCCCAAAGAGGAATGGGTGGCCGGCGAAGAGTATCCGCACGGACGTCGCATGCGCGTGTTCGTCACGAAAGTTGAGCGGGGCACTCGAGGGCCACAGGTCACCGTTTCGCGCACACACCCGCAGCTTGTTCGTCGATTGTTCGCGTTAGAGGTTCCTGAAATCTCCGCCGGACTCGTTGAAATTGTGGCGGTAGCTCGCGAAGCTGGTCATCGATCGAAAGTCGCCGTGGCAGCAAAAGACCCGTCGATTAATGCAAAAGGCGCGTGTATCGGGGAACTTGGTCGTCGCGTTCGTGCCGTTCAGGAAGAGCTCAACGAAGAAAAGATTGACATCGTCGAGTACAGTCCTGACCTCGCCACATTTGTGGCCAATGCTCTCTCGCCCGCAAAGGTCACCCAGGCGCTGGTCGTTGACGCGGACGTCAAGGCCGTTCGCGCTTTCGTTCCCGAGTACCAACTCTCGTTGGCAATTGGTAAGGATGCCCAAAATGTGCGTCTTGCTGCGCGACTCACCGGCGCGAAAATTGATATCCAGCCTGACTCCCGTTTGTCAGAGCCAAGCGATCCGGTGACTGACGAGACGCCAAACGCCTAGCCTCGCACGGAGAGTGGGGTAGCATGGAACCGGAACGAACCTGCATCGGTTGCCGAAATCGTTCGACTAAGTCCTCACTTGTGAGATTTGTCGCCCGAAACGGAACGATCGCCTTTGACGCTTCTGGCGTTGAATCTGGTCGAGGTGCATGGATTCACCCCACAGTGCAGTGTCTTGACACGGCGTTGTCGCGTAAGGCCTTTGGTCGTGCGTTTCGCGCTCCCGTCGCGGTCACACACGAAGCCCGAGCGCAGCTCGAGCAAGTACTGGCGCACATCGCTCCAGTTTCCTCACATCAGACAAAGGCTGAACGGCTAATGGACAACTAATGAGCGG
>JBMOEY010000015.1:0-25907 GCA_049314515.1 Microbacteriaceae bacterium | reverse complement strand
GGCGAGTTCGGCGGCCTTGTCGGCGCCTTCATCCATGCCGGCGGCGAGAGTCACGAGTGGGTGATTTGCTTCGGTGAGGATGCGACGCCCCTCTTCAACGTTGTTGCCATCGAGTCGCACGACAAGTGGTTTGGTGGCCGCGTCGCCCAAAATCTCGAGTGCCGAGACAATTCCGTTCGCTACGGCGTCACACGCCGTGATTCCACCAAAGACGTTGACAAAAACGCTCTTGACCTGCGGGTCACCGAGAATCACGTCGAGACCGGCAGCCATCACCTCAGCGGAGGCTCCACCACCGATGTCGAGGAAGTTGGCGGGCTTGACGCCGCCGTGGTTTTCACCAGCGTAGGCAACCACGTCGAGCGTGCTCATAACCAGTCCGGCACCGTTACCGATGATGCCAACCTGCCCGTCGAGCTTGACGTAGTTGAGGTCCATTGCCTTTGCCTTGGCCTCGAGGGGGTCGGCAGCTGCCTTGTCTTCAAGGGCCTCGTGGTTCGGGTGACGGAAAGCAGCGTTCTCATCGAGCGACACCTTGCCATCGAGTGCGACGATGTCGCCCTCTTCGGTGAGTACGAGCGGATTGACTTCAACAAGCGTTGCATCTTCGCCGGTGTAGACCTCGTAGAGCTTCACAAAAACGGGTGCCACCTTGTCAACGAGGTCGGCAGGGAACTTCGCCGCCACGGCAATCTCTTTGGCCTTCTCGAGGGTGATGCCAATGGATGGGTCAACCTCGACTCGAGCGAGGGCCTCCGGCTTTTCGACGGCGAGCTGCTCGATTTCCATCCCGCCCTCGAAGCTGGTCAGTGACAGGTAGGAGCGGTTTGCCCGGTCGAGTAACACCGAAAAGTAGTATTCCGCCGCGATGCGGGCGCCCGCGGCGACCATGACACGCTTGACCACGTGACCTTTGATGTCGAGGCCAAGAATGGCCTTCGCGGCCTCTTCAGCCTCGTCGGGGTTCTTGGCGACTTTGACGCCTCCGGCCTTGCCGCGGCCACCGATCTTGACCTGTGCCTTGACGACGACGACACCACCGAGCTTTTCGGCGGCTGCACGCGCTTCCGCCGGCGTGTCAGCGATGATTCCCGCGAGTACGGGAACCCCGTAACTCTCAAAGAGGTCGCGAGCTTGATATTCGTATAAATCCACGTGGGTTCCCTTACAAAGTATCTTGATGTCGAGATAGTTGTTTTTTTCAACTTTAGTGTGTTTGCGCATCGCTGTGGTTTGCTTGGAGCCATGGCTCAACATGACTTCGAACCGCACGACCTTGCCTTCGCGTCCAAGCTTAATTGGCTTCGTGCGGGCGTACTCGGCGCCAACGATGGCATCGTTTCGGTCGCCGCACTGTTGGTCGGCGTGGCCGCCGCAACCACCGACTCGGTGGCAATTCTGATTGCTGGAATTGCAAGCGTGGCCGCCGGTGCGACCTCGATGGCGCTCGGTGAATACGTGTCCGTCAGCAGCCAACGCGACAGCGAACGGGCGCTCATCAACAAAGAACGCCGAGAGCTCGAAGAAATGCCCGACGAGGAGTTTGAGGAGCTCGTCCTCATCTATCAGGCCAAGGGTCTGACGCCCGAAACCGCACGGAAGGTCGCCACCGAGCTAACCGCGCACGACGTTCTGCGTGCGCACCTCGAAGCGGAACTCCACATAACTGAGGATCAACTCACCAATCCATGGCACGCCGCAATGTCATCGGCGATTTCGTTTCTCGTGGGTGCCGCACTGCCGGTCGCAACGGTGCTGCTCTCACCTGTGGAATGGCGCATCCCGGCGACGGTAGCCGCCTCGCTGGTTGCCCTCGCCATCACAGGTGGCGTGGGTGCCTACATCGGAGGAAGCCCGATTCCGCGCTCGATTGCTCGCGTGACCATCGGTGGGGCCGTGGCCTTGGCGATTACCTACGGAATCGGGACAGCCTTCGGCGTCGCAGCCTAGCTGGCACCGGGAGCATTTGATGCGGTCAAGCTAAATCTTCTCAATCGGCGCAACTTTGATGAGCAGCTTCTTCGCGCCCGCCCGGTCAAAGGTGCAGTGCGCCACACGCTTTGCTCCCTCGCCCGTCACCTGATTGACCGTGCCGTCGCCAAAGTCAGCGTGATGAATTCGATCACCGGCGACCAATTCCAAGTCGCCGTTGTCGCGCATCTTGTTTGTGACACGGTTCGCCCACTCGGCTTTCGGGCGCTCGGGCAGGGCTTCGGGCTCGCGCCATCGCGACGCCGAGCCGTAGCCGCTCGAACCCACTGCGCGTGGCACTCCGCCGAGCCCGGCCTGGTTTTCACGCCACTCAATGAGCTCAGTAGGAATCTCCTGTAAATAGCGCGAGGGCATGGCAAGGTTCGATTGACCGAAGAGAGCGCGCTGCATTGCCAATGAAAGGTGCAAGTGTTTGCGCGCCCGGGTGATTCCCACGTAGAACAGACGTCGCTCTTCTGCCTCGCCCCCGGGTTCCATGGCGGCCATGCGGTGAGGGAGAAGTTCCTCCTCAATCCCAGTGATGAACACCGCATCGTATTCAAGCCCCTTGGCCGTGTGCAGAGTCATCAAACTCACCGAGCCGCTCGAATCGTCGATCTCGTCGGCGGCCGCCACGAGAGACACCTCGGTCAGAAAATCAATGAGGGTGCCCTCGGGGTTGTTCTTGTCAAACTCTTTCGTGACTGCCAAAAGTTCTTCGACGTTTTCGGCGCGCGCCTCGTCTTGCGCATCCCGTGTGGAACGCAGTGCGACAACGTAGCCCGTGCGCTCGAGCACCATCGTGAGCAGCTCGCCCACCTTGCCCGTCGCGGCCATCGCCTCAGATTCGGTGAGCAGGGCATCCAGCTCTCGAATGGCACCCGAAACTTTGGGGCCGAGACCAAGCCCGTCCGCGAACTTGAGTGACTCGCGCAGCGTGATTGCGTTTTGGTCTGCGAACGACTGCAGTTGCGCCTCGGTTGCGGGACCAATGCCACGCTTTGGGGCGTTCAGGATGCGCCGGGTCGCAAGCGAATCGCTCGGATTCGCGACGGTCACGAGATAGCCCATCACGTCTTTGATCTCGGCTCGCTCGTAGAACTTGGTGCCCCCCAGAATTCGGTACGGCACGGCCGAGCGAATGAAGATTTCCTCGAGCGCACGCGTCTGCGAGTTGGTGCGGTAAAACACGGCAATGTCGTTGTAGGCGAGGCCCTGAGCGTGCAGCGACGAAATCTCGTCGACCACGAACTGCGCCTCGTCGTGCGCCGAGTATCCGGTGAAGCCCACGATTTTGGCTCCGTCGCCGACATCAGTCCAGAGTTTTTTGTCTTGACGATTGAAGTTATTGCCGATGACAGCGTTTGCCGCCGACAGGATGTTCTGCGTCGAACGGTAGTTCTGTTCGAGCATGACCACGTGCGCACCCGAAAAATCACGCTCAAACTCGGCAATATTACGAATGTCAGCGCCACGAAAGGCATAAATCGACTGATCGGAGTCACCGACCACCGTGAGCGATGCACCCGGGAGCCCATCGTGGGTCTCGCGCGTGAGTTCGTGAATAAGCGCGTACTGTGCGTGGTTCGTGTCCTGGTATTCGTCGACCAAGATGTGGCGAAACTTCTTGCGATACACGTCGGCCACGTGCGGGAAGGCTCGGAATAAGAAGACAGTCTGCGCAATGAGATCGTCGAAATCGAAGGCATTGGCTGCTTGCAACGTGCGCGTGTACTCGCGAAACACGCTCAGAAAAGCCGCTTCGTTACGGTCATCCACGTTAACCGAACGCGCATAGGACTCCACGTCGGTGAGTTCGTTTTTCAAACGCGAAATCTTGCCGGCGACTCCCGATACCGTCAGACCGAACGACTCGGCGTCAAACTCTTTGATGATGCGCTTGATCAGCGTGCGCGAATCGTGCGAGTCGTAAATCGTGAAGCTCTTCGTGAATCCAAAGTTCTCTGCTTCACGACGCAGGATGCGCACACACGACGAGTGGAATGTCGAGATCCACATGCCTTCGGTGGCGGCGCCCAACAGCTGTTCGGCGCGCTCGCGCATCTCGGCCGCAGCTTTGTTCGTAAAGGTAATAGCCAGAATCTGGCTCGGCCACGCTTCCGAGTTGCGCACCAAACTCGCAATGCGGTGCGTCAACACTCGGGTTTTGCCCGAACCGGCGCCCGCCACAATCAATAACGCCGGCCCGCGGTATTGCACGGCTTCTGCTTGTTGCGGGTTCAACCCGGTCAATAACGGGTCGTTGGGCATCAGCATCGTCATAGCCGAGCCAGTCTATCTTCGGGGCACCGACTACAACCGGTGGCGCACCTCGATGGCGAGGTCCGGATGATCGGCAAACACCGCATCCACATTCGTCTGCATCACGGCCGACCACGCGGTGGTGTAGTCCCCCCAGGCGGCGAGGTCGTTCCCGCGCCGAAATGGCATCGGAAGGAACTGATTTTCGGGGCGAAGCGTCCAGGTGAACACCTTGAGTCCGAGAGCGTGTGCCCGGCGCACGAGTTGAATACCTCGGGAGATGTCGCCCGTGCGCGCGTCGACTAAGAAACGCGCATCCACGCTGATCGCAGACATGCGGCCCATGAACGCTTCGAGGCCGGCTTCTGAAAGCTCATCGCTGAAGCTCAGTGCTGGTACGCCTTCGGCAGCGGCCCAGACTAGCTCGTCAAACGCGGTCGCGCCATGTTCCAACAGATACACGTGCTGCGACCCGAGACGCGCTTCGCGCATGCGCACCAAAATCGTTTTCTCGAAACTCTCGATGACGAGTCGCTCGTCGTCGTGCGCCCAACCCGCACGGTTAAGATCGCGCGCGAGAAGAGCGTCGAGAGCGAGGTCTTCTTCGTCGAAATACGTGGCGTGTTTGAGCTCGATGCACAGCGAAACTGGGCGTTGCGCGGACTCAACCAATCGCAACAGATCGGTCAATCGCAACAGCTCAAAAAGTCCGTCGAACGCTCGACTTTCAAGGCGCACCTCGGGCAAACGTTCTCGACAACGAAGAGTGGAAAGCTCGTTCCACGTGAAATCTTCGGTAAACCAGCCATCGAGTGGTTGGTTGTCGACAATCTTGACGGTGCGTCGGTCAGCGAACTCCGGGTGATCGGCAACATCGGTCGTACCCGAAATTTCGTTTTCATGTCGGATGATCAGCACGCCATCGCTCGTTGCCACAACATCAGGTTCGAGCATGTCCGCACCCTGCTCGATCGCGAGCTCGTAGGCGGCCAAAGAGTGTTCGGGGCGATAGCCACTCGCACCTCGATGCGCAATGATGAGTGGCCCCTGCGTCACGTGTTCACTGTAGTGCGCCGGGCATTCAAACCGCACTCTCAGGCTTCGCGCGGTGGTTCTTCTCTAAACTGTCAGCAAGCGTTTTCACGTTTGTTCCGTCAAATATCGAAACACCATCCCAACGAAAGGCTGCACCCGGAAATGGCGAATCCCGCATATTCCCGCAACAAAGGCTTCACGACCCCACCGCGCGAGATGAGCGCCGAAGAACTTCAGGCGATGTACAACGCTCCCGCGGCCACCACCAGCACGCGAAGCACCTCGCCCGCAACTCCCGTCACCGCCACCGGCGGTGCGGGTGCCAACGAAGTGGCCGGTCCCGCAATGACCATCGAAGGCACCATGGCAAAGACTTTCGGGCTCTTTGCCCTGCTCGTCGTCGGTGCCGTTGGTTCATGGATGCTCACCACGGTGAACCCGTCTGCCGGCATGATGGCAATGATCGTAGGCGGACTCGTGGGATTCATTCTCGCCATGGTGTCCATCTTCAAGCGCGAGCCGTCGGCACCCCTTGTGTTGCTCTACGCACTTGCACAGGGCGTCTTCCTCGGTGCTCTTTCGCGCATCTTTGAGGCGCAATGGAACGGAATCATTCTGCAAGCCGTTTTGGCCACCCTTGCTGTGGTTGGTGTGACTCTTGCGCTTTTTGCGAGTGGCAAAATTCGCGCATCCGCCAAGGGCACCAAGGTGTTCCTGATTGCCATGGTCGGCTACCTGGTGTTCAGCTTGGTCAACGTGGTGCTCATGTCATTCAACGTCATCACGAACCCGTGGGGAATCGGCGGCATCGAAATCTTCGGCATTCCGCTCGGTCTCATCATTGGGGTATTCGCCGTGTTGCTCGGCGCCTACTCACTCGTGCTTGACTTTGAGTTCATTCGAAACGGCGTTGCCAATCGCATGCCCGCGAAATACGAGTGGACCGGCGGGTTCGGGATCATGGTGACGGTCATCTGGCTGTACACCGAGATTCTGCGCATGCTCGCTATCTCGCGGAACTAACTCTCACTCGGAGTCGCTCGTGCGCGGAGCACACTTAAGTCGCGCCAGACATGCCCGAGTGCTCAGACAGTTCGAAAGGCCCCATCTCCAAGTCTGGAGGTGGGGCCTTTCGAAAACTCGCACTTGCCGGACACGTCTTTGCGGTCGCGTGTGCTCCGCGCTCAGGTTTTCCGAGTGCGCCTCGTCTCTCGGGTCGCGCTCACGTTGCCCACGCGCGGCAGAGTTCTCGCGTTACTCCCACTCGATGGTGCCCGGCGGCTTGCTCGTCACATCGAGCACCACGCGATTCACGCCCGCAACCTCGTTAGTGATGCGGTTCGAAATCTTGGCGAGCACGTCGTAGGGCACGCGCGTCCAGTCGGCCGTCATCGCGTCTTCGCTCGAGACGGGGCGCAGCACGATTGGATGACCGTAGGTGCGGCCGTCCCCCATCACACCGACCGAGCGCACGTCAGCTAACAGCACGACCGGGCACTGCCAGATCTCGTTGTCGAGTCCTGCGGCGGTAAGTTCTTCGCGCACGATTGCATCGGCGTGACGCAACAGCTCGAGGCGCTCTTCGGTGACTTCACCCACGATGCGGATGCCCAACCCGGGCCCAGGGAACGGCTGGCGTCCCACGATCTCGGACGGCAACCCGAGTTCGCGACCAATCGCACGCACCTCGTCTTTGAACAGCGTGCGCAACGGTTCTACCAGCTCGAACTGTAGGTCGTCGGGGAGCCCGCCCACGTTGTGGTGCGACTTGATGTTTGCCGTACCCGACCCGCCACCCGACTCGACAACGTCGGGGTAGAGGGTGCCCTGCACCAAGAACTTGATCGGCTCGCCATCGGCGGCGGCCTCGGCCACGAGGTCGCGCTCGGCCTGCTCGAACGTGCGGATGAACTCGCGACCGATGATCTTGCGCTTGGTCTCAGGGTCGGTGACTCCGGCGAGCGCGGAGAGGAACTGCTCGCGGGCATCCACCGTCACGAGTCGGATGCCCGTCGCTGCCACGTAGTCGTGCTCGACCTGGCGACGCTCGTCGTGGCGAAGCAAGCCGTGGTCGACGAAAACGCACACGAGTTGATCTCCGACCGCCCGGTGCACGAGTGCCGCGGCCACAGCTGAGTCAACGCCACCGGAAAGCCCGCAAATCACGCGACCGGTACCGACCTGGGCGCGAATGCTGGCGACCTGCGTCTCGATGACGTTTTCGCTGTTCCAGTCGGCCGGCAACCCGGCTGCCGTGTGCAAGAAGTTTTCGAGCACGCGCTGACCAAACTCGGAGTGCTTGACCTCGGGGTGCCACTGCACGCCGTACAGTTTGCGAGCGTCATTGGCGAAGGCGGCCACGGGTGTCGCATCGGTGCCCGCCACAATGTCGAAGCCCTCCGGAGCGGTCGCCACCTGATCGCCGTGGCTCATCCACACCGTTTGATTCGTCGGTTGGCCCGCAACGAGTGCGTGATCGGCAACCACGTGCATCTCGGTTGCCCCGTATTCACGTCCGCCGGTCTGGGCGACAGTGCCTCCGAGAGCGCGCGCCATGGCCTGGAATCCGTAACAAATACCGAAGACCGGGATCCCGAGCTCCAGAATGCCCGAATCGAGAGTCGGTGCTCCCGCCTCATACACACTCGATGGACCACCGCTGAGCACAATCGCGTCCGGGGCTTTGGCAGTCACCTCTGCTGCGGTGATGGTGTGCGGCACAATCTCGGAATACACGCCGGCTTCGCGCACGCGGCGAGCAATGAGCTGCGCATATTGCGCGCCAAAGTCGACAACGAGAACGAGCTTCCCGGCGGTGGAACTCACGCATGGCCTCCGGTGGAGGCTGGGGCTGCCGCAGCCGGGCGTGCTCCCACCGGATGAGCGGCAAGGAAGCGACGCACGCGGCGAGTGAAGATTGACTCAAGAACAAACGACAGCACGGGCACGATCCCGCCGAGGGCGAGGAGTAAAAAGTCAATAAAACGCCAGCGCATAACGTTCCAGAGTCGATAACTCGCGAATAGGTAGACCACGTACAGCCAACCGTGCACAACGAGAATCGTCAGCGACAGGTTCCACGCCGTTACCGAATCACTCGGCACGAGCGCAACAAATCCGCGAGGGCCAAACGCCTCAATCTCGAATCCGGGCTCGGCGAAAATTTGTTGACCCGATAACGGGTCAAAGACCATCGAAGGAGCGACAAAGGCCCACGTGTCGCGATTGAGCATGTACTTCAAAACCATTTCGGCGATGAGCAGCAAGAGAAAAGTTCCCGTGATGTATGCCATCACTTGATAGAACCGAAGCACCTGGGGGATGCGCGGAATGTCTTTTTCCCGAGGTGTGTTCGCCATGCGACAAGTCTACGGTTGCCCTAATCGGCGTCGGTACGGCGTTCCCAATCGTCGCGCAAGAGTCGCCACCAGAGGAAGACGGCGCCTCCGGCAAAAAGCACCCACTCGACCGCGTAGAACACATTGAGCAAATTGAGTGACGCATCACTGATCGGTGGAGTTGAGGAAATTCGTGAAAGTCCGGGAACGTCGTGCTCGGCTATCAAGTAGCCGGCAAATACGGGTGACGAACTCTCTGGCCAGATGTTGTACAAGGCGGCCACAGACATGTAATCCAACGCAGTCGGGTCGATCGACGTGCCGGGCGCTTCGGGCATCTCGGGCGGGGAGTACCTCCCGGTCCAGGTCACGAGCGCCTGAATCACCGGTTCACCCGACATTTCGTCTTGTGTGGATTCACAATCAGCGATGGTGGGCGCCCAACCGAGGGCCACGGCGAGCGCCCCCGACTGACCCACGAGTCGACCCGTCACCCAGCACCCAATGCTCGCGTCGTTGAGTCGGTTTCCCACCACAACAAGCGACGACGGGTCCAGAGTGGCGTCGAAAGTAACGCGGCGACCAGCTGCATCCGTCGTGAGGGGCTCGGCCGGCTGGGCAATACGGTCCAACGAAACCGCTACCTCAGTGTCGTACGCGTCTTTTGCGCCCTGAAGAATGGCTCGTTCGACCTGCCACTTGCCGAGCCAGGCGAATACCGCGGCCACGACCAAGGCGAGCACGAGCATCGCAATCCATCGCGGCGTGAGCGCGAGCTGTCGCATAGTGAGCCCGGGCGAGGTCATGAAACCATCAGCCCCGGGATGCCCGAGTCAGGCATCGACAAGCGCGCACGTTCCGCGGACTCATCGTCGGGCAGCTCATTGCTCGCGAGTTCGGCAGTAACTCGCGCAAGGTAACTCGCCACCTCGGCATCACGACGGTGCGCATCCCAGCCCGCAATCGACGCAATGAGGTCAGCAACGACGGGTGCGGCCGAGACTCCCCGGTCACCCGATTCGAAGCTGATGCGCATGCGGCGAACCAGTACGTCTTCGAGATGTTGCACGGATTCGTTCGTGGCTGCGAAAACTGCCTCCACGGCGAGGTGCTCGCGCGCACCGGGCAGTGGTTGTGTCAGCAACGGGTCAAGCTCCATCATCGCCACGAGGTGTTCCGTCTCGGCGCCGTAGCGTCGCAGTAACAATTCCACGTGGGCGCGCGAAATTCCGGCACGTCGTGCCAATGCATCTCGCAACTGCCACATCGAATCAAATCCGTTAGCGCCGATCAGTGGGAGGTGCTCTGTCACGCTCGGCGAAACCGGGGTTCCCGTGATCGAGGTCAACTGCTCGACCGCCGCATTGACGGCGTCCCTCGCCATGATGCGATACGTGGTCCACTTGCCACCGGCGACGAGAACCAGCCCGGGCGCCGCCTGTGCGACAACGTGTTCTCGAGAAAGTTTGGACGTTGATTCGTCGTCGTCACCGGCGAGAAGTGGTCTGAGGCCGGCATACACACCCTGAATCTGGTCGTGCGTTATCGGGCTGGCCAGCACGCGATTGAGGTGCATGAGGATGTAGTCGATGTCGGTTGACGTGACGGCGGGTTCATCCAGCTCAAGGTGCCAGTCAGTGTCGGTTGTTCCGATAATCCAGTGTCGGTTCCACGGAATAACAAAGAGCACGCTTTTTTCTGTGCGCAGCAACAATCCCATTGTGGACTTGAATGCGGAACGGGGAACCACGATGTGCACGCCCTTAGATGCACGCACGCGCACGCGCCCATCCTGCCCAACCATCTTCTGGGTCTCGCCGGTCCACACGCCGGTGGCGTTAATCACCGTGCGCGCGTGAATCTCGAAAATCTCCGCCGTCGATTCATCGCGCGCAGTGACGCCCACCACGCGGTCACCGTCCTTCAGAAAACCCGTGACCGAAACCCGACTCGCTGCGTGCGCACCCGCAGCGGTAGCGGTGCGCAGCAAGTTGATGGCGTACCGTGCATCGTCAACGTGTCCATCGAAATATGACAGTCCACCAATGATTTTCGAGGTGTCGATGCTCGGGCTCGCGAGTCGAACTTGACGTTGTGACAGGTGGCGGTGGTGCGGCACGCCGGGATAGCGCCCGCCTAAATAGGCAAGCGCATCGTAGAGAACCATCCCCGCGCCGATGTAGGCGCGCTCCCACCACCGGTGTTGCACGGGATAAAGAAACTTGATCGGGGTGACCAGATGGGGGGCAATCTCCTGCATCAAGAGTGACCGTTCCGCGAGTGCTTCGCGAACGAGAGAGAAATTCAGTTGCTCAAGATAGCGAATGCCACCGTGCACGAGTTTCGAGGATCGACTCGAGGTTCCGCTCGCCCAATCCCGAGCCTCCACAATGCCGGTATTCAGCCCCCGGGTCACCGAATCGAAGGCACTCCCAATTCCGACAATGCCGCCACCAATAACGAGCACGTCCAGATGTTCCGTTCGCAAAGCATGCAGCGCACGTTCACGTGCGGTGACGTCGAGTTGCGCACTATTCACCATCACGGTCCCGTCGTCGCGATAACCCCGGATGACCCCGTGAGCGAGGAGCTTGGTGCCAGAACGACATCGACGCGTTGGAACTCTTTGACATCGGAATAGCCGGTTGTGGCCATTGAGCGACGCAGTGCACCGACAAGATTTGCCGTGCCGTCGGGTCGATGTGACGGACCCAGCAGAATCTCTTCGAGCGTGCCACACGTCTCGACATGAAGGCGATGACCGCGCGGCAATTCGTCGTGGTGCGCCTCGGCACCCCAGTGCCACCCGCCACCCGGCGCCTCCGCCGCACGAGCGAGGGCCGTGCCGACCATGACCGCATCCGCACCGCACGCAATCGCTTTGACGATGTCACCCGATGTGTTGATTCCGCCGTCAGCAATCACGTGCACATACCGACCGCCCGACTCATCGAGGTAGTCACGTCGAGCGCCGGCAACATCGGCCACGGCAGTTGCCATCGGGGCGTGGATGCCCAAACTCGCGCGTGTCGTCGAAGCGGCTCCGCCACCGAAACCGACGAGCACGCCGGCGGCACCGGTGCGCATCAAGTGCAGCGCTGCTGTGTAGGTCGCGGCTCCGCCCACGATGACGGGAACATCGAGTTCGTAAATGAACTTCTTCAGGTTGAGCGGCTCGTTCGTTTTCGACACATGCTCAGCCGACACCGTGGTTCCTCGAATCACGAACAGGTCGACACCAGCCTTGATGACCGTCTCATAGTGCTCTTGCGTGCGCTGTGGCGAAAGTGCGCCGGCAACAACGACACCGGCGGCTCGAATTTCGGCCAAGCGAGCGGTAATCAGCTCCGGCCGAATCGGCGCGGCGTAAATCTCTTGCATTCGGGCGGTTGCCTCGGCCGGCGTGAGCGACCGAATTTCAGCGAGCACTTTTTCGGGTTCTTCGTACCGGGTCCAGACGCCCTCGAGGTTGAGCACGCCGACACCACCGAGCTTGCCGAGCGCAATCGCGGTGCCGGGCGAAACGACGGAGTCCATGGGAGCGGCAATCAGAGGCATGTCAAAGCTGAATGCGTCGATACTCCACGTCACTGAGACGTCTTGTGGGTCGCGAGTGCGTCGGCTCGGCACGACAGCGACATCGTCAAAGGTGTAACCACGGCGAGCGCGTTTCGATCGTCCGATTTCAATATCGCTCATGTTGCTTTTCTCACTTTCGACCGACGACCGACTACCTGCGGTAGTTCGGGGCCTCAACAACCATCTGCACGTCGTGCGGGTGTGACTCCTTGAGTCCCGCCGACGTGATGCGAACGAACTTGCCGCGCGACTTGAGCTCCGCAATGGTGCGTGCCCCCACGTAAAACATTGACTGCCGAAGGCCGCCGACCAACTGGTACGCGACCGCAGACAATGGGCCGCGATAAGCAACTCGTCCTTCGATGCCCTCGGCGATGAGCTTGTCATCGGTGGGAACATCCGACTGAAAATAGCGATCTTTGGAATATGAGGTGCGCTCGCCCCGAGTTTGCAGCGCGCCGAGTGATCCCATGCCGCGATACAACTTGTATTGCTTGCCCCCTTCGAACACGAGGTCGCCCGGGCTCTCATCGCACCCGGCAAACAGGGAACCGAGCATCACACTGTCCGCACCCGCAACCAGAGCCTTGGCGATGTCACCCGAATATTGCAAACCACCATCGGCAATGAGTGGAACCCCGGCGGGGATGGCGGCCTTCGCCGCCTCGTAAATGGCCGACACTTGGGGCACTCCGACACCCGCGACCACGCGAGTCGTGCAAATGGAGCCCGGGCCGACACCGACCTTCACGGCGTCCGCACCTGCCTCAATCAGCGCCCGAGCGCCGTCTTCCGTGGCAATGTTTCCACCTATGACATCGATGTGGGCAAACGTCGGGTCGGCCTTGATTTTTCGAATAATGTCGAGCACGCCCGCCGAGTCACCGTTGGCGGTGTCAACAACAAGCACGTCCACTCCGGCGTCACGCAGGGCAATCGCGCGATCCCACGCGTCGCCAAAAAACCCGATGGCGGCGCCGACACGCAAACGACCCGCCTCATCCTTTGTGGCGTGAGGGTAGCGTTCAGATTTGTCAAAGTCCTTCGTTGTGATCAGACCGGTGAGCTTACCCGCGTCATCAATGATGGGAAGTTTCTCGATTTTGTTCTGAGCGAGCAGACCCAGCGCTTCATCACGCGAGACGCCGACGTGCGCGGTGATGAGCGGCATGGCCGACATAACATCGCGCACCAATGTGGTCGACTTCTCCATATCAGAGATGAACCTCATGTCGCGGTTGGTGATGATCCCCAGCAAAACTCCGGCGGGGTCAATCACGGGAAGGCCGCTGACGCGGTATTCCCCGCACAGGGCATCCACCTCGGCGACTGTCGCGTCGGGATGCGTCGTTACGGGATTTGTAATCATGCCCGATTCGCTGCGCTTTACTTTGTCGACCTGATCGGCCTGGTCTTCGATCGACAGATTGCGGTGCACGATACCGATTCCACCTTGTCGAGCGATGGCAATGGCCATGCGCGCCTCCGTGACCGTATCCATTGCACTCGACACGAGCGGTTTGGCGAGTGAAATGCGTCGAGTAAGTCGCGTCGTTGTATCGGCTTCCGAAGGAATAACGTCGGTGTGCGCAGGAAGGAGCAACACGTCATCGTATGTGAGCCCAACGTAGGCGAATGGGTCATGCGTATCCATGGGGTCCTCTTGCGTCGTGGCGACTGTGTATCAACCGTTCCATCTTAACCGCGGGAGATTCTTCGTGATTCCGGGAAGGTTACTTTCACGGCGCACCGGGCACGCAAGATGAGTAGGCTACAGGTCGCGACTCTTGCAGTTGCGTATTGAAACATCTAAGACATAATCGACAGATAGCGTCTCTCATCGTCGAGGGTCGCCAACTCAACGTGCTGAACCCGGGCATATCGAGTTGCGCCAAATGGAGGTCACGTGGTTCATCAACCTGTTCTGGCAGTGTTCGCGAGAAAGTGGTCGCGAACCTTCGTTGCCCTCATTGTGGGACTTCTTGTTGCCGCGCTCTGGACTCTCTCGCAGCCCTCATCGGCGTTTGCCGCAGAGGCCACGGGCCCGTGTGTGGCCGACTCGGCGACGGGATGTTTCAACGGCACGATTAAGGGCGTCGGCGCTGGTGTCAAGATTGTGATCACTGGAAACGGGGAAGAAATCACCGCAGTCACTGACGCTGACGGAAAATGGAACGCGGCCGTCACGGTGGCGGGCTCCTACACGCTCACGCTCGACGAGACCACCCTTCCTGCGGGTGTCACGATGAAGTCGGAAGCGACCCAGACCCGCGACATCACGCTCGGATTCAACAAGGGTGCGGTCTTCACCGTCAACGGTGGAACTGATGGCGGCGGCACCGACGGTGGCACGGACGCAGCGGCAACAGGGTTCAATTGGGAGCGCCTCGCTCAACAGTCGGCATCTGGTCTTCGATTGGGATTGCTCCTTGCTCTTGCTTCCATCGGTCTGTCCCTGATCTACGGCACAACCGGGCTGTCCAACTTCGCTCACGCCGAACAAGTCACTCTCGGCGGTTTGCTTGCGTACACGTTTGCAAACACGCTGGGGCTCAACATCTTCGTCGCAACCGCGATTGTTGTCGTGCTTGCAGGTTTCACGGGCTGGTTGCAAGACGTCGTTCTCTGGCGGCCGCTCCGTAAGAAGGGCTTGAGCCTCACGCAGCTCATCATCGTCACCATCGGTCTTGCTCTCGCGCTCCAGTACACCTTCCAGATGTTCTACGGCGCTCGAACCCTGAGAATCATCATGGCAACACCGGAAACCATCGACATCGGGCCGATCACCTTCACCATCGAATCCCTGTGGGCGATGGGTGTTTCGATTGTCGTGCTCGCCGGCGTCGGGTTCTTCCTCACACGCACACGGACCGGTCGAGCAACCCGCGCAGTCTCGGACAACCCTGCCCTTGCATCCGCATCGGGTATTGACGTCGACCGCATCATTCGCATCGTCTGGATCATGTCGGCCGCTCTCGCGGGTCTCTCGGGCGTGATGCTCGGGCTCGTGCTCAACGGAATTAGCTGGCAAACGGGCATGCAGCTACTGCTTCTCATGTTCTCGGCGGTGACACTCGGCGGTCTCGGCACCGCATTCGGTGCACTCGTGGGATCGCTCGTCATCGGTATGACCGTCGAGCTTTCCAACATGGTGCTGCCCGGAGACTTCAAGTACGCAACAGCCCTGCTGCTACTGATCATCATCCTGCTGGTTCGCCCGCAGGGTCTGTTCGGTCGCAAAGAACGCATCGGCTAAGGGAGAGGGACAATGGACGGAATTATCAAGATCCTCTACGACATGTCGGCAAGCATGATCTTGCCAACCACGGCTGCGTTCGTCATTGCGGCAATCGGTCTCAACGTGCACTTCGGTTTCACCGGCCTTCTCAACATGGGCCAAGCGGGATTCATGCTGATCGGTGCGTACGGTTTCGCCATCTCGATTGGTGCGGGTCTCCCGTTCTGGGCAGCGTTTTTCATTGCGATCTTCGCCGGAATAGCGTTCGCCCTCATCTTGGGTATTCCTACTCTGCAGTTACGCGGTGATTATCTGGCGATTGTGACTATTGCGGCAGCAGAAATCATTCGCATGGTCGGTCGTGCGAGCATCCTGAACGACATCACCGGCGGTTCCAACGGTCTGACCGGTGAGAGCTTCCGCAACCCATTCGCCGAAATGTCGCTCTTCGGTAACGGACAAACTCAGATTCTCTGGTTCGAGTTCGACAACACCGGCGTGAACGGATGGTGGTCTCGTGCCGTGACTTGGTTCATGGTCTTCGTCTTCGCGTTGATCGTGTGGTTGCTGATGCGCTCGCCCTGGGGTCGCGTCATCAAGAGCATCCGCGAAGATGAAGACGCCGTGCGCTCGCTCGGTAAGAACGTCTTCGCGTTCAAGATGCAGTCCCTCGTGGTCGGTGGTGTCCTCGGGGCCATCGGTGGAGTCATGTTCATCCTGCCTACATCGCTCCAGCCTGACGCCATGGGTCGAAACATGACGTTCCTCATCTGGACCGCCATGCTGCTCGGTGGCGCCGCGACCATCTTCGGTCCGATTCTCGGTTCAATCGTGTTTTTCGCACTGCGCATCATGGTGCAGGGCACCATGCGCTTGGTCGTCCCCGACGAGATTTTGAACATCCAGCAAACCGAGCAGTTCTCCTGGATCATGGTGGGTGTCGCGCTGATGCTGATCGTGATTTTCAGACCACAAGGAATGATCGGCAACAAGAAGGAGCTGAACTTCAATGTCTAGTTCTGTCGCCTCAATGGCGAGCACCAAGTCGGCAGCTGAATACCGCGCCGAGCTCAAAAACGTGCCTCACAAGCCCGGTTCAGCAAAGCCAGAACCGATTCTAAAGGTCAAGAATGTTCGCCGCGACTTTGGTGGCCTCACGGCCGTCGACGTCGATCACGTCGAGGTTCAGCGCGGCGTCATCACGGCCCTCATCGGTCCCAATGGTGCCGGCAAGACCACGTTCTTCAACCTGATTACGGGCTTCGATAAGCCCTCGTCGGCCAAGCGCCTCTTCGGTGGCCCCACGGCGGACAAGGCCGCAACGTGGTCATTCAACGGGCATGCGCTAGGCGATACCAGCGCCGCCGCAGTTGCCAAAAGTGGAATGGTTCGCACTTTCCAGCTGACTAAGGCCCTCTCACGGCTCACGGTGTTGCAAAACATGTTGCTGGGTGCTCAACACCAGTCGGGTGAAAACTTCTTCGTCGCGCTGATCAAGCCGATCTGGAAGAAGCAAGAAGAAGCGAACACCGCTAAGGCGCTCGCCCTACTCGATCGCTTCAAGCTGCTCGAAAAGAAAGACGACCTCGCAGGGAGTCTTTCCGGCGGTCAAAAGAAGCTCCTCGAAATGGCGCGTGCCCTGATGAGTGACCCGGTCATGATCATGCTTGACGAGCCGATGGCTGGAGTGAACCCGGCGCTGACTCAGTCGCTCTTGGGTCACATTCAGTCCCTACGTGACGAAGGTATGACGGTGCTGTTCGTTGAGCACGATATGCACATGGTTCGCCACATTTCAGACTGGGTTGTCGTGATGGCGGAGGGTCGCGTGGTCGCCGAAGGCCCGGCCGACACGGTCATGAGTAACCAGGCGGTCATCGATGCCTACCTTGGTTCTCACCACGACAGTGACCTCGGTGATGACAAGTTCATTACCGACACCGCAGCGGTGCGAATCGAACGTGAAGTTGCCGAGGAAGACGTGAAATCTTCCCAGAAGTCAAAGAAGTAGGGAACGACATGGCTACAACTAATTCCGCCGGCCAAGAAGCCGTTCTGCGCGCCGACAACCTCGTTGCGGGCTATCTCCCTGGTGTGAACATCTTGAATGGATGCTCGATCGAGGCCTACCCCGGTGAACTCATCGGAATCATCGGTCCGAATGGTGCTGGCAAGTCGACTCTTCTCAAGGCGCTTTTCGGACTCGTCAAGGTGCGTGAAGGCAGCGTGACGCTCAAGGGACAAGACATCACCGGTCTCAAGGCAAACAAGTTGGTCTCGATGGGAGTTGGGTTCGTTCCGCAGAACAACAACGTCTTTCCGAGTCTGACGATCGAAGAGAACCTGCAGATGGGTATTTTTCAGCAGCCAAAGTTGCTGAACGAGCGCCTCGACAAAATCTTTGAGATTTTCCCGGTGCTCGCCGACCGTCGTGGTCAGCGTGCCGGGTCGCTCTCAGGCGGTGAGCGCCAGTCTGTCGCGATGGCGCGCGCTCTGATGATGGACCCATCGGTATTGCTTCTCGACGAGCCCTCGGCGGGACTTTCGCCCGTTCGTCAAGATGAAACCTTTATTCGCACGCGCCGCATCAACAAAGCAGGTGTCTCCCTCATCATGGTTGAGCAAAACGCACGTCGTTGCCTGCAGATTTGTGATCGTGGCTATGTACTCGACCAGGGTAAGGACGCCTACACGGGCACAGGACGCGAGCTGGCTGACGATCCGAAGGTTATCGAGCTGTACCTCGGAACCCTCGCTAAAGACGTCACAGGCACGAAGAAGTAGCCCTCAGGGCGCATGCTTCAGAGTTGGGGATAACCCACAATGAAGACCGGCTGGCACACACCAGCCGGTCTTTTTTTGTGGCACAAAAGGGAATCGCCCCCCGGCTCACAAGAGCCGGGGGGCGATTCGCTGTCGTTTCTACAGGTTAGGACTTGCCCTCAACGGCGCTCGCCCACACGGGGACGTTGACGTCGTTGTACTTGTAGATACCGATGAATGCCGACGAAGGGTCATTCTTGGCGTTGAACGGACCAATCGAGCTCGGGCCCTGGTACTGAATTGCCTTGCCATCCTTGAGGAGAGCAACACAGTCAGCATAGGTTCCACACTTTTCGCCACCGGATGCACCGGAGACTGCAGCGAGGTTTGCCTGGATGGTTACCGGGTCAGTGGCGCCACCAGCAACGGCTGCAAGAGCAGCGAGGACGGTTGCGTCGTACGACTCAGCACCGTAGCTCCAGTCGGTGAGCTCTTCACCCTGAACAGCGGTCCAGTAGGCCGTCATGTTGGCCTTGAACGCGTCACTAGGAGCTGCACCAGGGATGGTTCCCTGAGCGTTGAGGAGCGTTCCGGGCTCGAAGTCCTTCTCGAACGAACCGGTGTTGCCGTCGGTGAAGTACACCTTGGACATGTCCCAGCCCTGAGCAACGAGCTCGGGGATGATGGCCTTGGTCTCGTCGAAGGCGATGACAACGATAGCGTCCGGAGCGGAAGCAATCGCGGCCGTAACCTCAGCCGAGAACGTGGTCTGTCCGGGAGGGAATTCCTGACCAGCGCCGTTGGCGCCGTAGGTCACGGTTCCGCCACCCTCTTCGACAGCCATAGCCGTCGAGTCACGCAGACCGGTGCCGTACGCGTCGTTGAAGACGAGGAACGCAACGTTTGCGTTTCCGTCACCAACGATGAGCTGACCGAGAGCCGAACCCTGAACCGTGTCCGGCGGAGCGGTGCGGAAGTAGAACGGCGAGTAACCGCTCAACACAGCAGCGGTGTTGGCGGGCGAGATCTCGACGATCTTCGCTTCGGTGAACGAGTCAACTACGTTGAGTGACACGGACGACGAAGCAGCACCGATGACAACGGAAACCTTCTGCTTGATGAGGTCTTCAGCCGAAGCCGTCGAAACCGTCATGTCGCTCGAGTCACCCGAGTCGGTGCTGACGAGGCAGGCGTTGCTGCCGTTGACGCCACCAGCGGCGTTGATGTCCGCGATTGCGAGGCCGACACCGGCGATCTCGGGCGGGCCGAGGAAGGCAAGCGAACCCGTGATGGGGAGGATGCTTCCAACCTTGAAGGTGTTTTCGCTCGTGCTGTCAGCGGCACAGTCAGCAGCTACATAGCTGGTGGCGCCGTCGCCCGAGGTCGAGCCCGATGCACAACCGGCCAGCACGAGTGCTGAGGTTGCTGCAAGGGCGAGACCGCCGAGTGCACGAGTGCGAATCGAAATTGCGCTCATGGTACTCCTTGTGTGTGAATTATCAGTCGCGGTCAAGTGACCGCGACTGCGTACCCTTAAGGCTAGCCATCGTCAGGGGTTTCAACCAACACCAGAGCGTTACAACTAGGTAACATCCCGAAACGTAATTCCGGCGTTTTTCGCTCGTTTTGGTCTATTTTGAGGCAGATTTCGTCGGCTGTGGCGACGGTGTTCCTGACACAGTGGGCGATATGGGTGCGCCAAACACGACGTTTCCCGTGGCGACGTCGTAGGCGTATGGTCCGGCTGGTCCACGATATGAAATCGCCGGCTCCGTGCGCAAAACCGAGACGCACGCTCCGAAGCTCGCGCACGTGATCCCCGGACCTTGCACATGCGACAGAGCAAACGAGAGGGAGTCGGCTCCGTCGTCGTGAAGGAACACAGCCGACAATGCCAGAGCAGTGGTGAGTTCGTAGGCTTCTGCGCCAAAATTCAGATCGATAAGGTTGGGGTCCGCCGATCGCAGCAAAGCCGAGAATTCCGCATCCGGGACGATCGGGGTGATGACTGCGGTGGGAGGAGCTGATTTTGCGTTTGCCGGTGCGACAACGAGTACCCCGGCTTTCTTCGCAAGCGGCAGTAGAACATCCATCACATCAGCGGATGCGGGAGCAACGATGACGTCAACGTTGTGCGCGAGAAGCGCAGTGAAATTCGCCTCGGTCTTGGCCGGGTCAGTGTCGCCCGCGTCGCGGTGCCACACCTCGATGGGGGATCCGAGAACGCCACCCTGCTCGTTAATTTGGCGAACGGCGAGTTCGATGCCGGCCGCTTGGGCGGCCCCCGTGCTGGCCAGTGGTCCAGAAATGGGAGTCAGGTCTCCAATGCGCAAGACTCCGTCTCCCGATGCCGTTGGCGTGGGGGTCGGTGTCGGCACGGGCATCGGCAGGAACGTGCATCCGGAGAGCAAGATCGCACTCGACGCAATGACGGCAATTCCTGCGAGTGAACGCATACAGATTCTCCCCCGACGTCGCAAGTAAACACATCTCGGCCAAATGCTCGACCTAGCGCAACTGTAGTCGCGTAAACCTAGACAAGTTCTGCGGCACGCGCCGAGCGCGAACGCCGCGCATTGCGCAACATGTCAATCGACAAAATGATGAGCGCCACCCAAACGATCACGAACCCGATCCACCTGGTCGTCGGCATGGGCTCACCAAGCACGAAGACACCGAGACAAAACGAAAAAATTGGAGTCGAATACTGAATGAGCCCGATTGCCGTGAGCGGAAGGCGACGCGTGGCCGCCGCGAAGAACATCAGTGGGATAGCGGTGATCGGGCCGGCCGCCATGATCCAGAGCGCGTAGGGAACGCCGTGAACGAAAGCCGTCACACCGACTGCGCTCGAGACCACAAACCACTGCACAATCGCAAGTGGGGTCATCCACATGGATTCGATCATCAGGCCGCTGATGGCATCGACGTTTGCCCCCACACGCTTCTTGATGAGGCTGTAGAGGCCAAACGAGAGTGCCAACGTAATAGATATCCAGGGGAGTCCGGAGTAGCTGATCGACAGCACCACGACCGCGATAGCGCTGACGCCGACCGCCACCCACTGCATTCGACGCAGACGTTCCCGAAGCACGACGACGCCGAGGATGACCGTGACAATGGGGTTAATGAAATAGCCGAGCGATGATTCGACAACCTCGCCGTTGACCACGGCAATGACAAAAACCTGCCAGTTGACGTAGATCAGGGCACTGGCGAGCCCGAGAGTCAGAACGGCACGCTTCGAACGGAAGATGTGCGCGAACCGACCCCACTTGCGAATCGCCGAAATGACCAGAGCACAGAAGATGAGTGAGAAAACGATGCGGTACGACACGATTTCGAACGGATTCGTGTCACGGATGCTCAAAAAGTAGAGCGGAAACATGCCCCAGAGCCCGTAGGCCGCAAACGCGTATGCGAGGCCGGCACCGGATACGCGCTGAGTCGTCACTCCCTCATGTTAGTGGCGCACACGACTGAGGCCCGTTCCTGCAAAAAGGAACGGGCCTCAAGCTCGCAGTGCGCTCACGCGCGGGGCGAAATTAGCTCACGATAGCGAGGATGTCGCGGGCCGAGAGAATCAGGTATTCCTCGCCACCGTACTTCACCTCTGTGCCACCGTACTTGGAGTAAATGACGCGGTCGCCGACGCTGACGTCAAGCGGGACGCGGTTGCCGTTGTCGTCGATGCGACCCGGGCCCACCGACAGAACTTCGCCCTCTTGAGGGCGTTCCTTGGCGGTGTCAGGAATGACCAGACCGGATGCAGTGGTCGTCTCAGCTTCGACCTGCTTGACAACGATGCGATCTTCGAGCGGCTTGATGGAGACCGACACGGTTGACCTCTTTCTGTGCTTCATGTGTACGAAAACAACGTGGGTTAGCACCCGACGGGTGCGAGTGCTAAGTCCGAGTTTACGCCGTGAGTTGGCACTCGCGCAAAGTGAGTGCCAACTTTGCATGCGCGCTAGCTTAGGTGTCATGGATGCGCACGATGTCGAGCAACTGCTCACCCCACAAGGGTTGCGCCTGCTCGACGAGGTGACCGCACTAGAAACCAGTCTCGATGTGGTCGCGGCTGTATCCCGACTCAGAAAAGTCGGACACAATGCAGCACTCGTCGCCGCCGTCATCAGCCAGGCTCGCTTGCGCCAGAAAGCGCGCGCAAAGTTTGGCGACTTTGCCGACACAATGCTCTTTACTCCGGCCGGTCTCGAGCAGTCCACGCGTTTCGCAGTCGCCGCACATCACGCCGGGCGATTCTCCCGGGCTGGCTTTCGTCGCATCGCCGACCTCGGCTGCGGAATCGGCGGTGATGCGCTCGCACTTGCATCGCTCGGCATCCACGTGCTCGCCGTTGACTCAGATCAAGTCACTGCGGCCTTTGCGAGTTACAACCTCGCGCCCTTTGCCGACAGCGAGGTTCGTCACGCAACAGCCGATGCCGTTGACCTGGGCGATATGGATGCGCTGTGGTTCGATCCCGCCCGACGCACCACTGGCCACACCAGCTCTACGCGGCTCGCCGACCCCGGCGACTGGTCCCCCACGCTCGACTGGGTGTTTGCGCGAGCGGCCGAGAAACCGTCAGGAATCAAACTTGGGCCCGGGTATCCGCTTGAGTCGATTCCACATGAGCTCGGCGGGCAACCGGTCGAGGCACAGTGGATCGACGTAAAAGGTGAAACCGTCGAATTGGTGCTGTGGACGGGCGCATTAGCCCGCGACGGCGTGGGACGGTCGGCACTCGTGCTCGCGCGCGACGGAGAGCCCACCGGCTATCACGAAATGACCGGCGCGGGTGAGTCGAGTGACCCGCACGTGGGCGAGCTTGGCGCGTTTGTCTACGAGCCGCACGGGGCGGTCATCCGCGCGCGCTTGATCGGCGACCTGGCTCGGTCACTCGCAGCGCACGCGCTCGACGAACACATCGCCTACCTGAGCGCCGACACTCACACCCCGACCCCGTTTGCCGACACGTTTCGCGTGCTCGAGGTGCTACCCCTCGACCCCAAGAAAATCTCACGCGCCCTCGCTGACCGTCAGATCGGCGCGCTCGAGATCAAGAAACGCGGCGTCGACGTTGACCCCGCGACTTTTCGCACGAAACTGCGGTTGAACGGACCAGAGTCGGCGACCCTGTTGCTCATGCGACTCGGGAGTGGCGCATCCAGCCGTCGACTCGCGGTGCTCGCTGAACGCGTCAGCTGGATTGGCCCCTAAAAAGCACTACCACAAAGCCCCAGACGACCGGCACGACCCAGAATGCGATTACGAGGTATCCAAGGACGATACCGGCGATTGCGATACCTCGGCCCTTCGCCCCGGTTTCCTTAATCAAATGGATGGCAAAGTGACCAAGGACTACCCCCACAACACAACCGAATCCCAAAACCCCGAGAATGAAGAGATAGGGGACGATGATGAGCGGGTTGTTCGGCAACATGCGAAGAATCAACAGATAAGCGATGCTCAAAAGCGACGTGACCAGGGACCAAATGGCAAGCCTGCTGGTCGAGGTCGACGGTGTTGGTGTCGCGGATGCCATGGTGTTTTCCCTTCGGTAAGGCTCTCGGCGGCCGACGGGCCCTCGTTGAAGGGCAACCCGGAATAACACTAATGCGAGCGCAAAGCGCCGGCCAAGCCGGCCAGGGTCAGCGGAATCAGGAAGAACAATGAAACGATCAGCACGGTGAGGATACCGAGTCCAATCATGACCCAACCAATCGTGATGGCCGCAATGGCCATCCCTCTGCCGCTCTCTCCGGTCTCCCGAATTTGCTTAAGTCCGAGGTGTCCCAGAACGATGCCAGGAATGGCAGTGACAAAAGTCGTGTAGCTCACAAGCGACAAGATGAAACCAACGAGCGCGTATGTGTTCGTTGGTGCTGCGCTCGGCAACGGTGTCGCGGAGTTCGTCGCTTTTGTCTCCGTGGACGGGAAGTACAAGTCAGAGTTGTCAGTCATAGCGTCAGCCTAGTTTGCGGTTTGTTCGCCCCCCAACTTCAGCGACCCCAACACAGTGTCCCCGCGAGGAATCATCAATCGATGCTCGTGAATTGGACAAAGTCACGAGGCGCTAGCCACGCTGTAGTCCGACCGCGAATATGAACCATGCGACGAAGATGAGGGTGCTCTGAAAGACAACTGCCACGTAACCGACTACAAGGCCGGCAATGGCGACCCCCCGACCACTCTGGCCCTTCTTCTTAATTTGCGCTAGACCAATGTGGCCAGTGATAACGCCGGGAATTCCAAAAATAATTCCATAACCAAGAATTCCCAAACCAAGAATTGACGTGACTAGGGAAACAAATGCCAGCACGTTTGTCTTTGCGACAGAAGCTTCAGAGTTACTCATTTATTTGCCCTTCTCCAAACGAAAACATACGAACGAAACGTCCCGACCAGCCTAGTTTGCGGTTCGATTGCCCCTCACGAAGCAACCCCGCCACTTTCGTGGCGGGGTTGCTCAGAGCACGTTTTGAGGCTGTTAGCTCACGTACGTGGCTTGGGTCCCCAAGAACACCGCGAGACCACCAAGAGCCAGACCCCAAATGAGAAGGAAGAGAAGTGCGGCAACGATGCTGATGTAGCCGATAACGAGGCCAGCGATGGCAAGGCCGCGACCCTCCTCGCCCGTTTTCTTAATCTGGTTCAGACCAATGTGTCCGGTGATGACGCCCACAAGGCCAAAGCCGATGATGGAGGTGACCAGCGAAACGATGGCGAGAACGTTGGTTTTTGCACCCGAAGTTGCTGTACTGCTCATTTTTTTCCCTTCATAAAGCGAAGCGCACTGCGCGCATCGGAGGATCCTCGCTTATCTTTGTGCATTCACTCACCCGGGGCAAGATAAAAACACCGCATGACGAAATCTTTCACAAACGTTCACTGCTCATAAATATGGGTCACCGGAAGAGTTGAATCGGCACCAAAGCTCAGATTCGACGCCTCAGCGCCCGACATGATCAACTCGCTCGCGAGGGCGGCAATCATCGCGCCGTTGTCGGTGCATAGTTCGAATGGCGGGATGCGCAACTCCACCCCGGCGAGCGCAGCCCGACGCTCGGCCTCGGATCGCAGTCGCGCATTAGCCGTCACTCCACCTCCGAGCAGAAGTCGTGGCACACCGAGGTCGGCGCACGCGGCAAACGCCTTGGTCAGAAGCACGTCGATCACGGCTTCGCGAAAACTCGCGGCGATGTCGGCGGTGGGTACTGGCTCACCCGCATCGGTGAGTTTTTCCACAGTGCGTGCCACTGCTGTCTTGAGTCCCGAGAAAGAGAAGTCATAGCGGTGCTTCTCCATGTCTTTGGGCAACGTGAGACCCCGCGGAAACCGGAACGCCGTCGGGTCACCTTCGGCCGCCACTCGGTCGATGTGCGGGCCACCCGGATAAGGCAAGCCCAACAGGCGGGCAACCTTGTCAAATGCTTCGCCCGCAGCGTCATCAATGGTTTCGCCGAGCATCACAACGTCACTCGTCAAGTTGCGCACGTGCAAGAGGGACGTGTGTCCGCCCGACACCAAAAGCGCGATCGTCGGATAGTCCAGCGGATGAAGCGCGGATCGGTCACCGGCGAGCGCGCCATACCCGTGCAAAACATCGGCTCCCACATGTGCGACGAGGTGATTGACCGCGAACACGGGCTTGTTGAGTGACAAGGCGAGTGCCTTCGCTGCTCCGACACCGACCATGAGCGCGCCGGCAAGAC
>JBMOEY010000014.1:0-27550 GCA_049314515.1 Microbacteriaceae bacterium | reverse complement strand
AATCGCCTCGTCGGTCTCTTCGAGGCTGAGGTGCTCGATGGTCTCCATCGCCTCTTCGGTTGCCGGGTTGATGATTTGGTAGCTCATCGCTTGCTCCTGTAAGTAGTGGCAGCCTCGACGAGTCCCACAAAGAGACGCGCATCCTCTGCCGCGGTTTGTTCCGGGTGCCACTGCACCCCGATGCCGAATGGCACACTGTCGAGCTGAATGCCCTGAATCACGTTGTCTTCTGAGCGTGCGATGACGCGCAGACCCGAACCGGTTTGGTCTATGGCCTGGTGGTGATACACCGCGGCTGGAACCGGGTCAAGGGACCCGAGGACGTCCGCAAGAACTGAGTCGTCATCAACCGACACGGGAACCGTGTTGAACACGCCGTTTCCTTTTTGGTATTTGTCCGTGCCGATGACATCCGGAAGGTGCTGGATGAGTGTGCCTCCCTGATGCACGTTGAGCATTTGAGCACCTCGGCAGATTCCGAGAAAGGGCATCTCGCGTTCGATGGCGGCGCTCAGCAGCGCATCCTCGAGGTTGTCTCGGTCGACTTTCGGGGCGTCGGTGGTCGGATGCGCGCTGTGCCCGTAGCGCGCCGGGTCGACGTCTTCTCCGCCGCAGATGATGAGCCCGTCGAGCCCGTCAAGCACGCGATGCGCACTCGCGACGTCAAAGGGTTGCGGCGGTATCAACACGGCGATTCCGCCCGCACGCGACACCGCGTCGAAATACACGCGGGGGAGAAACGCAGCTTCGACATCCCACACGCCTGACTGCGCCTGGCGAAGGTACGTCGTGAGTCCGATGATCGGACGATCGCCGAGCGTCACGGACTTAGAGGCGCTCGAAGCCACGGAATCGCTCCCAGTCGGTGATGGCCGAGTCAAACGCGGCGAGCTCGACTCGCGCGTTGTTCAGATAGTGGTCCACCACGTCGTCTCCGAAGGCAGACCGCGCAATGGTCGAGTTCGAAAAAAGCTCGGCGGCGTCGCGGAGCGAACTCGGCACGCGCGGTGCACCACCCGCGTACGCGTTTCCGGTCGTGATGGGTTCGAGTTCGAGCTTGTTCTCAATGCCGTGCAGACCTGCGGCGATCAGCGCAGCAACCGCGAGGTACTGGTTCACGTCACCGCCCGGTACGCGTTGTTCGACGCGCATCCCGTGACCCTTGCCCACGACGCGCAGCGAGCAGGTGCGGTTGTCGAGACCCCATGCCACGGCGGTTGGCGCGAAGCTGCCGTCGACGTAGCGCTTGTAAGAGTTGATATTGGGGGCAAAGAACAATGACATTTCTCGCATCGCGGCAATCTGCCCGGCGAGGAAGTGACGGAACATGTCACTCATGCCGTTTTCTTTCGACTCGTCGGCAAAGACGGCTGCTCCGTCGGTGCTCCGGAGGCTGATGTGAATGTGGCAGCTGTTGCCTTCGCGCTCATTGAACTTCGCCATGAACGTGATGGCCTTGCCGTGGTTGTCGGCGATCGCTTTCGCGCCGCTCTTGTAGATGGAGTGGTTGTCGCAGGTGACGAGCGCGGTGTCATAGCGAAACGCGATCTCCTGCTGACCGAGATTGCACTCACCCTTGACGCCCTCGCAGTACATGCCGGCCGCATCCATGCTGTTTCGAATCTCGCGCAACAGGGGCTCGACCCGCGACGAAGCGAGCAAGTCGTAGTCGACGTTGTAGTCGGTGGATGCGCGCAAATCGCGATACCCCTTGGCCCACGCCCCGCGGTAGGTCTCATCGAACACGATGAACTCCAGCTCGGTACCCACGTAGGGCACGAGTCCGTGTTCGGCGAGTCGCGCGATTTGGCGACGCAGGATTTCTCGCGGCGACTGCACCACGGGTGTGTGATCGAGCCAGGTGAGATCGGCGGTGACCAGCGCGGTGCCGGGGAGCCAGGGTGCGAGGCGGAGAGTGCTCATGTCGGGCATCATCGCCATGTCCCCGTATCCGCGTTCCCAACTCGAGATTTGGTATCCGTCAACGGTGTTCATGTCGACGTCAACGGCGAGCAGGTAGTTGCAGCATTCGGCGCCGTGTGACATCGCATCTTCGATGAATAAGCGTGCGGAAACGCGTTTACCGACGAGTCGACCCTGCATATCGGTGAACGCCACAATGACCGTGTCAATGTCGCCGCTTTCGACAAGCTTTGTCAGTGCATCGGGGGTGAGGTATCCGGATTCTCGCGCCATGGTCACTCCGTCGTGAATTGTCTAATGGTAGGAATTGCAACCATTAGAACACACAACCGGCGGAAAGTCGCCGGTCTTTTTGCCCGCGAATGGGCGACCCGCGTCACAAAGATTTAACACAAAGGTTGTTCCCAAACCTCATTCACCCGCCCTATAGTCAAGCGCAACGGACTGTTCAACGAGGAATGGTTCAGCTCGCGTTTTCACACCGCGCGGCTCCTTTTGTGAAGAGATAAGGAATCTTCAATGGCTAAAGACACCTTGAATGTCTCGGGCGTGACATACACGACCGCGGACAAAGGGTACTTCGAAAAACGAACGCTGAAACGCACGGCTGGACTCTGGGGCCTCTGGGGCCTCGCGATCGCCGCCGTTATTTCGGGGGACTTCTCTGGTTGGAACTTCGGAATCGGTTTTGCCGGTTTTGGAGGAATGCTCATCGCATTCGTCATTCTCATCTTCATGTACTACGGCATGATGTTCAGCATCGGTGAAATGGCCGGTGCCATGCCACACTCGGGTGGCGCATACTCCTTTGCCCGTTCGGCAATGGGACCGTGGGGCGGTCTCGTCACCGGGCTTGCGGAAACCATCGAATACGTCGCGACCACAGCTGTGGTGGTGTACTTTTCCGCGAGTTATGCCGACAGCATCACCTCTGAGCTACTCAACGTCTCTCTTCCGGCGTGGGCCTGGTGGGCGATTCTGTATGTCGTGTTCATTGCGCTAAACGCCGCCGGTTCGAGCGTGTCGTTCAAGTTCGCAATCGTGGTGTCAATCATTTCGCTCGCAATCCTCATCGTGTTCTCGGTGATGGCCCTGTTCTCCCCGGCTCTTGACTGGAGTTCGCTGTGGAACATTGCCCCAACTGAGGGCTGGAACGAATTCTTGCCGTTCGGTATCGTCCCGATTCTCTTCGCGTTGCCCTACGCCATGTGGTTCTTCCTGGGTATTGAAGAGCTCCCGCTCGCGGCTGAAGAATCGCACAACCCGGTTCGCGACATTCCTCGCGCTGGTCTCATTGCCCGCACGACGCTGATCATCACTGGTCTCCTCGTGCTGTTCTTGAACACGGCACTGATTGGTTCCGAGGCAACGGCAACGGCTGGTGAACCGTTGCTCGATGGATTCCGAGCCATGGTCGGAGATGGCGCAGCCGCTGTGCTCGCTCTCGCCGCGCTCGTCGGTCTGCTCGCATCGTTGCAGGGCATTATGTTCGCCTACGGTCGCAACATGTTCTCGCTCTCACGTGCGGGTTACTACCCGAAGTTCCTCTCGCTCACCGGTCGGAGCAAGACGCCCTATGTCGCGCTTCTCGTGGGTGGTGTCATCGGTTTCATCGCTCTGGTGATCGTGGATGCTCTCGGTGGTTCCGGAGGAGTTGCCGGCGCAATCGTGCTGAACATCGCAGTGTGGGGCGCAGTCATCGCCTACGTCATGCAGATGATCTCGTTCGTGATTTTGCGTCGCAAATTCCCGAACGCGAACCGTCCGTACAAGAGCCCGTGGGGAGTTCCTGGTGCCGTCGTCGCCGGCGTCATCGCAATACTCATCTTCTTCGGATTCTTCATCAACGAGCCCGCGCGTCCGGCAATCGTGGCCATTGCGGTGATTTACGTAATCATCCTCGTTGGATTCGCGGTCTACGGCCGTAAGCGTCTCATCCTCTCGCCTGAGGAAGAGTACGCAGTATCGGGTGGTCTGCACGGTGACCCGCAGAAGGAAGGCTACGGCGGTAAGACGGAGAAAGACCTCCTTGCCTCCGACGGCGTCGATGGAGCGCCCAAGAAGTAGCCAGCACTACCAATCGTGACGCGCGAGCGTCGCGCAAGTGGGTCGACCCGGAAACGGGTCGACCCACTTCTTTTCAGCCCCAACGATGCCGCGACCACCGCGTAGGCTGAGCACATGTCCACATTGACGTCGGCACAGGATGCGCACGAGCTTGCCGCGCGCCTGCGCACCTCTTTCGAATCCGGGTTGACGCGCTCACGAGACTGGCGCTCCGCACAACTGCGCGCCCTGCGACGAATGATCACCGAACACGAGCGTGACATCGAGACCGCGCTGATGGCCGACCTCGGAAAACCGGCCGTCGAGGCTCAAATCACGGAAATAGGATTCGTTCTCGGCGAGATTGACTACACGCTGAAGCACCTCGCACGGTGGATGAAGCCGCAGCGAGTTCGTGTACCCGCAGCTTTGGTGCCCGCGTCGGCACGAGTAGTCAGTGAGCCGCTCGGTGTTGCGCTCATCATTGCACCCTGGAATTACCCTTTTCAGCTGGCGCTTGCGCCGCTGATCGGTGCGATTGCGGCCGGTTGTGCGGTTGTTGTGAAACCCAGCGAGATATCCGAGGCGACGTCTAACCTGCTGGCGCGGCTCGTGGCGGAGTACCTTGATCCCCGGGCCTTCGAGGTTGTCGAGGGAGCTGCCGCCGAGACAGGTTGGCTGCTCGAGGCGCGGTGGGACCACATCCTCTATACCGGCAATGAGCGCGTCGCCCGGGTGATAGCCGAAGCCGCCGCTAAACACCTCACGCCGACGACCCTTGAACTCGGGGGCAAGTCACCCACGTTCGTCGACGAGACCACGGATATGCGCGCCGCGGCGACCCGTATTGCCTGGGGCAAATTCGTTAACGCGGGGCAGACATGTGTCGCACCCGATTACGTGCTCGTGACGCCTGCCGCGCGACCTCGACTCGAGCACGCGCTCGCCGACGCAGTCGAGGCCATGTTCGGATCAGACCCCGAGGCCTCGCCCAGCTATGCGCGAATCATCAACGACACGCATTTCGATCGACTCGCGGCCCTCCTTGGCTCGGCGCGAAGCCTGCTGAGTGGCAAGCCCAACAAAAAATCACGCTACTTTCCCCCGACGATCCTGGCGGATGAATCGGCCGGCTCGCCGGTCATGCGAGACGAGATTTTTGGCCCCATCTTGCCGATGATTGAGGTTGCCACCCACGCGGACGCCATCGCGTTCATCAACGCGCGGCCGAAGCCTCTCGCGCTGTACGTATTCAGTGAGACGGCGCGGGTCCGTCGCGACTTCACCGAGCAAACAAGCTCGGGAGCGCTGGGTTTCAACGTGCCGTTGGCACACATGTCGGTGCATGACTTGCCGTTCGGTGGGGTCGGTATGAGCGGGTCGGGTGCCTATCACGGTAAGCGTTCCTTCGATATTTTTAGCCACGCGAAAGCCGTCCTGAGTAAGCCGTTGCGTCCTGAGACGCTCAGCGTAATTTTCCCGCCATATTCGCGTCGCAAAGCTTCCCTCGTCACCGGGGCATTGCGCAAGTTGAGTTAGGAGAAACAATGGCCGACCTGCCCTCGTCCGGAGGTACTCCACCGACCGGCGCCATTGACGCGATAGGTAACTTTGCCGGTAACGCGCAGACATTCTCGTTCACCGGTGCGACTCGTCTCGAAAAGGATTCGCTCGGCGAGGTCCGTGTTCCCGCCGAGGCGTATTGGGGCGTGCACACGTTTCGGGCGCTCGAGAATTTTCCGATCGCCCGTCGCCCGATCAGCACGTTTCCCGAGCTCATCGTCGCCCTCGCACAGGTGAAGCAGGCCGCAGCTCGGGCCAACGCCGAAATTGGTGCGCTCGATGTCGACAAGGCAGCCATCATCGAGGCAGTATGCCAAGAGATCATTGAGGGAAAGTGGCACGACCAATTCGTCGTCGGCATCATTCAGGGTGGTGCGGGCACGTCGACGAACATGAATGCGAACGAAGTCATTGCCAACATTGCACTCGAGAAAATGGGCTTTGCCAAGGGCGACTACGACCGTTTGCACCCCATCGATGACGTTAATCGTTCACAGTCGACAAACGACGTCTACCCGACCGCCGTCAAGATTGCCATCTCGCATGCGCTTGCCGGCATGATTACCGAACTCGCGTTGTTGCGTGATGCCTTTGCGGCCAAGGGGGTCGAATTCCGAGAGATTCTCAAGGTGGGTAGAACCCAGCTTCAGGATGCGGTGCCGATGACACTGGGGCAAGAATTCAACGGATTCGCGACCACCCTTGGCGAAGACGTGGATCGCCTGAACGACACGTTGTGGATTCTTGCTGAGGTGAATATGGGAGCGACGGCAATCGGAACCGGCATTACGGCCGACCCGGGCTATGCGCCAGCGGTCGTGCGTCACCTGCGCGACACCACGGGCCTCGACATTGAGGGTGCGCCCGACCTCATCGAGGCAACGAGCGATGCCGGCGGATTCATGTCGTTCAG
This sequence comes from Microbacteriaceae bacterium, assembly GCA_049314515.1. GTDB lineage: Bacteria > Actinomycetota > Actinomycetes > Actinomycetales > Microbacteriaceae > RFQD01. Next base: position 21,105 of record JBMOEY010000014.1, on the reverse strand, counting down.
TGGCGCGTTGAAGCGCTCAGCGATCAAACTCAGCAAGATCTGTAACGACTTGCGCCTACTGTCATCCGGCCCGCAGGCCGGTTTCGGCGAAATTAACTTGCCGGCCCGGCAGGCGGGCTCCTCCATCATGCCGGGCAAAGTCAACCCGGTGATTCCGGAGGCGGTCAGCCAGGTTGCGTATTACATTGCCGGCACCGACGTCACGGTGACAATGGCGGCCGAAGCCGGCCAACTACAACTCAACGCGTTTGAACCCGTCATCGCCGCATCGCTTCTCACCAGTATCAGTTGGATGCGACAGGCCTGCTGGACTCTCCGGGTCAATTGCGTGGACGGGATCACCGCCAACGTCGAACGACTCGAAGCGATGGTTGCATCTAGCGTCGGTGTGATTACCGCGCTCATCCCGTTTATTGGCTACGGTCCCGCGTCGGAGCTCGCCAAACAAGCACTCAAGACGGGGAGGCCGGTGGCTGATCTCGTCGTTGAGGCCGGGTTGATGAGCCGCGACGACGTGATTCGGGAGATGTCGCCGGCGAAACTGTCGGGAATGAGCGAGTCGAACTAGAGCGGGAGCAGGGCGTGAACCGCACGTCCCGTTAGCGCGGTGCGACCGCCGAGGGCCTCGAGCTCGAGCACGACGGCGATACCGGCGACCGACCATCCCGCGCGTTCTAAAAGCGTCACGGATGCGTTGATTGTGCCACCCGTGGCCAACACGTCATCGAGCACGAGCACGCGAGAACCGGGTGGAAGACTGTCGGGATTCACCTGAAAACTCGCCGTTCCGTACTCGAGTCGGTACGTCTCCGTAAGCACGTGTCCTGGCAGCTTGCCGGCCTTGCGCACGGGGATAACCCCCACGCCCGCATCGATGGCTGCCGCTGCCGCGAGCAAAAAGCCTCGTGCTTCAAGCCCGGCAATGGCGTCGAAGTGTCCGATGAACGGCTGCACGAGGGCATCCACCACTGCACGAAACGACTCTCCGTGCGCAAAGACGGGTGTGAGATCTCGAAATAAGATTCCTGGTTCGGGAAAGTCGGGAACGGTCAACATTCGTGCGCGCAGCAGAGTTTCGATGTCGGTCACGGTGCGAGCCTATAGCCCGTTGAATGCCAGTCATTGGAATTTTGAGTGTGCCGAGGGAACATCCCGGCGCACTACCCTTGTCAAGTGCGTTTCCTCCATGTGATTCCTTTTGGTTCTTCGCAAGCCCAGCTCGCCGTTGAGACAGACGGTGGCGCACTCGTTCTCGCTGACGTCGTAGACGACGCGCCCCGAGACCTGCAGGATCTGTTGGATAGCGGACCAAACGAGCAGGGTCGCGTTCGCGATATGGTCACGCACGCGCTTCGCTCGGGTGCGTCGGTCACTCCGAGCTCAGAATTCACCCTCGCTCCCGCAGTGATACGTCCACCCGCGATCATTGCGATCGGTTTGAACTATGCCGAGCACGCGGAGGAGCTCGGCTTGAACATCCATGCCGATCCCACTGTGTTTCCACTGCTTCCCAACTCGCTCGGCGCCGATGGAGCCACGTTGACCTGGTCGCGAGCATTGACAACGCAATTGGACTTCGAGTGTGAACTCGGCGTCGTCATCGGCACGCCCGCGCGCGATGTCAGCATCGAATCTGCGCTCGACTACGTTTTTGGCTACACGGTGGTCAATGACATCACCGCGCGCGACATTCAATTTCGCGAGCAGCAGTGGAGTCGGTGCAAGTCTTTTGACGGATTTACCCCCGTCGGTCCGGTTGTCGTGACTCGTGATGAAATTGCGGACCCACAGGCGCTGCACCTCATGACCACCGTGAACGGCGAAATCATGCAGGACGCGTCGACGCACAACATGATTAGGTCGGTTGCCGAACTCGTTTCCTACCTGTCGCGTCACGCGACTTTGCTCCCGGGAACGCTCATTTCTACGGGAACCCCCTCCGGTGCGGGAGTGTCGCGCACTCCGCAGGTATTGCTCGGCGATGGTGACACGGTTGTTGTGAGTATTGAGCACCTCGGTGCCTTGACCACGCACTGCAAGGAGACGGCATGAGTGTTGCAACACGCACAGCCCACGACGGTCTCACTCTCCCGTTGATTGGGCTGGGCACGTACGGACTGAACGACGCCGACGGTGTCGCCGCCATGCTCTCCGCCATCGAGAGTGGTTATCGACTCATCGACACTGCGGTCAACTATGGGAACGAAGAATCGGTTGGTGAAGTGATTCGACAGTCGCCCGTGCCGCGCGAAGACCTCATCATTGCGACGAAGCTCCCGGGCCGGCATCACGGTTTTGACGAAACCATGGCTTCCTTTGACGAGTCGCGTCGCCGACTTGGCGTAGACCGCATCGATCTCTACCTGATTCATTGGCCCAACCCGAGCGTGAATCGCTACGTCGACTCCTGGCAGGCCATGATCGAACTGGCCGGGGACGACCTGGTCGGATCCATCGGTGTGTGCAACTTCACGCAGCCGATGCTGGAGCGCCTCGGCTCGACCACGGGCGTGCTTCCCAGCGTCAATCAAGTCGAATTGCATCCATATTTTTCTCAAGGACCGTTGCGCGACTTTCATCAGGCTCATGGGATTCTCACTCAGGCGTGGAGTCCACTCGGGCGCAAGAGCGACTTGTTGGAGAACTCCGTTCTCGCCGACATTGCCCGATCACACGGAGTGTCGGTCACGCAGGTCGTGCTCCGCTGGCATGTGCAGCAGGGCATTGTGGCGATTCCGAAGTCAAGTGATGCTCAGCGTCAACAGCAAAACCTTGCTGTGTTTGATTTTGAACTCGCCGACGAAGATATGGCACGTATCGCCGAACTCGAGCGAGGTCGCATTTGGGGCGCCGACCCCGACACGCACGAGGAGATGTAGAGCCTCAGCGCGACGGCGAGCGCGAGCGCAACGATGCTCGCGACCGCACTTTTTTGACCACGGTGACCGTGACCGCGGCCAGTGCACCGACCAGCGGGAATGCTAATCCGGCGCCAGAAAACAGCAGGAGCAACGCGGTCAGTGGCACGGCGATCACCGCAGTCCACCACGAGAGTGTCCATCGGGGAATGATTCGTGTGGCCGCAATCATTCCCAGAACGTAGATGCACACCATGCCACTCACTTGAAATGTGAGAAGCGTTTCGACCCGGAAATCCTGGGCTGCCATGACACCGATGGACGCGCTGGAAATCACAAACATCACGAGCAGGCTGCGCCGGGGCACTTCATCGGGTTGCGATCCTTTGGCGAGAAAACGAGGCAGATCGCCGTCTCGCCCGAGTGCCGCACCCAGCTTTCCGGCGCCGGCAAAATATGAGTTCACAACGCCGAAACTCATAACGGCGGCAATGACGGCGATGACGGATGCCCCGACGCCGGGCGCTGCCACGTCAATCAGGCTCATGAGTGGGACGCGTCCCGCACCCGCATCATTCCCCAGCACGCCGACGGTCACCCATTGGGTTGCCAGGTAGGCGCCACCACACAGCGTGAGTGCGATTACGGTAGCAATGGGAATGATGCGGCGCGGGTTTCTAAACTCCGCGGCAATGTGGGTGCCGACCTCCCAGCCGGCAAAGGCCCACATCAAGAGCAGCATGGCCTGGCCGACTCCCACGATTCCGTGCGGCAGGAAGGGCACAAAGTTCTCCGTTCGCACGGCTGGCGAGCCCAAGGAGACCACCATAATCACGACCAAGAGCAGGAGCGCGGTGAGTACCAATTGCACCCACCCTGCCGTGCGCACACCGAGGAGGTTGAGGGCAAAGGGAGCCAGAAACAGCACAAGCACAACGGGGAGCATTGCACTTCGAGGCAGGTCAAGTACCGCAACGATGTATTCGGAACCCATAACCGACACAATGGGCAGGCCGGTAGAGACTCCGAAGTAGAACCAGTACCCGGCCATGCGAGCGAAAGTGTCGCCCATGCTTCGACGCACATAGCTGGCCACTCCACCGGAATCGGGATACCGGGACGCGAGAGTGGCAAACGTCATCGCAACGGGAATGGAAAGCACGATCATTGCTCCGACACTGACAATGGAAGCCGGACCCGCCGCCTGCGCAGCCAAACCGGGGAGCACCATAATTCCCGTGCCCAAGACTGCGGCAAGGTAAAGCGCGGTTCCTTGAGCAAGACCGAGGTGCCCGTGAGGTGTCTTCTCGAGAGAGGTCGGTGTGTCGGTGAAACTCACGGCTCCACTCTGTCACGCTAAGTGATTGGATGGTGTCATGAGTGAACACAAACTGACAAAGCCCGAAATTGATGCACCGATGGAGCCGGCTCCGGCCGATCTGACCATTGTCGACATTGTTGAAGGATCGGGAGCCGAAGCGCTCGCCGGCTCGACCGTGGACGTGCACTATGTCGGCGTCGAATACGACACGGGGGAGGAGTTCGACGCCTCGTGGAATCGGGGCGAGTCCATCAATTTTCCGCTGCAGTCGCTGATTTCTGGTTGGCAGGATGGCATTCCCGGCATGAAGGTGGGCGGCCGACGCATGCTGATCTGCCCACCGCACAAGGCATACGGACCTGCGGGCGGCGGACATTCCCTCTCGGGCAAGACGCTCATCTTTGTCATTGATCTTCTCGGAGTGAGCTAGTCACATGTCGCCATCGTCGCACTCGCCTGGGGTCGACGACGCGAGCGTGCGGTGGTCCATCCCTCGTCAGAGCCTGACGACAGAGTTGACGCACCGCCCGCTCCTTCTGATGTTGCACGGGTACGGGTCGCACGAACTGGACCTCTTTGGTCTCGCCGAGTTTTTGCCGGCGGAATTCGTCGTCGCATCGATGAGAGGGATCATGCGCGCCGGTTCAGGTTTCGCGTGGTTTCCGCTGGAATGGGATGCGCAGACCAACGAACTTCGTCGCGATGTCAATGACGTGAATGAGTCTGCCCAGGTGCTGTTGTCGTGGCTTGATGACCTTGACTCTGAGGTCGGTGGGCTCCACGGGGTCACGCTACTTGGGTTTTCTCAGGGTGGTGCGATGGCCATCCAGCTTCTCCGTCACGCGCCGAAGCGGTTTGACGGAGCGGTCGTATTGGCAAGTTTTGCCACGCCAGATTCGTCGGATGGCGCATCCGAGCGTGATGCCGCGCTCGCCGAGGCACATCTGCCGGTTTTCTGGGGACGCGACCCGCATGATCCCGTGATTACGGATGAGCTCGTCGCGTACACGCGTCGGTGGTTGCCTGAGCATTCACATCTCGATGCTCGACTGTATTCGAACGTCGGCCACGGAATCTCGATGGAAGAAGTCGACGACGTGCGCGAATTTTTGACCGCGGTGACTCTGGTTTAGCCCCCGGCTGGCTCGATAACGAAACGCCTGCCGCGCACCGACGTGGGTGTCACGTGCATCCAGACGTATGGCTTGTCGGGCGCGAAATCGAGAATCGGGAGGCGGTCGAGCAGATCTTGGTCCTGCGCCCGGTTGAGCGTTCGAAGTGAGCCGAGAAGCACAACGCTCCACGCATCAGACCCTGATTGGCCGGCGCATTCGAACGCAACGGGTTTGCCGTCGGCTTCGATCCGAAGTCGTGAATCGGCTGCCGTCCGAAAAAAGATACTGTTCTCGTGTACGACGAAGCTCACGGGAAAGATGTCGGGGTCCCCGTGCCGTGCCGAGGCGATTCGCCCAATTTGGGCTTGATGCAGCAGCTGCCAGCTTTCCGTCTCGGTCACCGAAGTGATGGGGTCACTTCTTGGGCGCAACGGCCCCTCCGGTGGAGGCCTTCGTGGCGGGTTTCTTGGCCGGAGCCTTTTTGGCAGTAGTGCTCTTAGTGGGGGTGCTCTTCGTGGTCGCGCTAGCTGTGGCGGGCGCGATTGTGGCAGGCGCACTCTTCGTGGGCGGCTCGCCCCACGCGTTCGCTCCGGAGTCCGACTCTTCAACCAAGAACAAAATCATCAAAATGGTGCCGACGACCGGAATGAACGTCAGCAAAACAAACCACCCGGAGCGACCGATGTCGTGAAAGCGCCGAACGGTAACCGCGAGGGAGGGAAGCAAAAGTGCGAGCGACCACGCGAGTAGCACGAAATACATGGGGTTAAAAATTGCACCCAACAGCGCTTGCATCGAGGCCCCGGCTTGATCCTTGAGAGCCTCTGCCTTGGGCACAATAATCGCCAGCATCGTCATCGTGTAAATGAATCCGAGGAATGATCGAGTCAGCCACTCGAAGAGAATCCACCACCAAAATTCGGAACGTGAGGAGCGTCCCGTAAAAGTCGCATATTTAGTGAAGACTGAGCGAATTGCACCGAGGAATGTCATACCCCAAGGCTAACCTGAACCGCATGTCAGATAGCAACACGAATTCGTCGTCGTACCAGGTTGTCCGCGTCGCGACGGGTCCGCAGTACTCCGTCGGGATCGCCTACATCTGGTTTTGTTTCACCTTCGTCGGTCTCGCTGGGTTTCAGCACTTCTATCTCGGCAGAAACTTTCGTGGGGTGCTGTGGCTCTTCACGTGGGGATTATTAGGTATCGGATCCGTGTATGACCTCTTCGCCCTCGCGGCCGATACCCACAGCCGCAACCTACAGAATTCGCAGGTCGTTGTCGTTCCGTCGTCCTAGGTGAGTTTCATCACGTCAGGACCGCGGTCAAGGTTGATGAGCAGTCGGGTAGGCGAGCACTTCGTTCAGTGGTCGATTCGCTGGTATCCATTCGCACTGTTAGGCTTGACCGGTTGCCGTGTAACGGCCGCGGAATAAGAGAGCTTCACGCACACGGTGTGAGGCGCCGCGCAACGGAAAAAGAAAGGGGATCCCTATGGCTCTCGAAGCAGAAGTCAAAAAGGCGATCATCGAAGAGTACGCAACCCACCCCGGTGACACTGGATCCCCAGAAGTTCAAATTGCCTTGCTCACCAAGCGCATCAAGGATCTCACCGAGCACCTCAAAGAGCACAAGCACGACCACCACTCGCGTCGAGGTCTCCTCCTTCTCGTTGGTCAGCGTCGTCGCCTTCTCGGTTACCTGTCAGACATCGACATTGCTCGCTACCGCTCACTGATTGAGCGACTCGGACTTCGTCGCTAGGCGACTTTCCCAAAATCTCGAGAGGAGACCTCGTCATTCGTGGCGGGGTCTCCTTTTTTGGCAATGTGTCGGCCGCCCACGTTAGGTGCGTGCGGTGACCATCCTGATAGGCTGAGAACCGAGCTGACGGACAGTTTTCGCTGGTCCTCGGTGGTGGGTTACCGAATCTTTCGGTGATTTTCTACTGGTGGCCAGCACGAAGTCTCGATACTCGTGCACGAACACGCGTACGGATGCGCGCCTTCGGTCTGTCACGCTCGCACAAAGCGCCGAATGGAGTGCGTGACACACATGTTTTCTGTGTGCCACGCAGCCGTTTGGCACACGATGGCGAACCCGCACACGGTGGATTCGCAAAACACATAAGGAGGAGACCTGATGGAAGGTCCCGAAATCAAATTCGCCGAAGCCGTTCTCGATAACGGCAAGTTCGGCAAGCGCACGATTCGTTTTGAAACGGGTCGTCTCGCGCAGCAGGCTCAGGGTGCCGTCGCTGCGTATCTCGACGAAGAAACCATGCTGTTGTCGGCCACTTCGGTCAGCAAGCAGCCGAAAGACCAGTTTGACTTCTTCCCGTTGACGGTCGATGTCGAAGAGCGTTCCTATGCCGCCGGCAAGATCCCCGGCTCGTTCTTCCGTCGTGAGGGTCGTCCCTCGACCGAGGCGATTCTCGTCTGTCGTTTGATTGACCGCCCGTTGCGCCCGTCGTTCGTCGACGGTCTTCGCAACGAAGTTCAGATCGTCATCACGGTGCTCTCCATTGCGCCCGGTGAGTTCTACGACGCCCTCGCGATCAACGCGGCCAGCGCATCCACGCAGATTTCAGGTCTGCCGTTCAGTGGCCCGATCGCCGGTGTCCGCCTCGCGCTCATCGATGGTCAGTGGGTTGCATTCCCCACGGTCGACCAGCTCAAGCTCGCGGTCTTCGACCTCGTTGTTGCTGGTCGTGTCGTCAAGACGGCTAAGGGTGAAGACGTCGCCATCATGATGGTTGAGGCCGAAGCAACTGAAGGCAGCTGGGACCTCATTCAAGGTGGTGCGGTCAAGCCCAATGAGAAGGTCGTCACCGAAGGCCTCGAGGCGTCGAAGCCGTTCATCACTGCTCTCGTCAAGGCGCAAGAAGACCTCGCCCGACAGGCAGCCAAAGAAATTCAGGACTACCCCGTATTCCTTCCGTACACCGACGAGGTCTTCGCTGCGGTTGACGCCATCGCTCACGATGAGCTTGGTCGCATCTACCAGATTGCTGACAAGATCGAACGCCAGAATGCCGATGACGCTCTCAAGGCGACGGTCAAAGAGGCGGTCGCAGCCAAGGTAGAGGCCGGCGAATTGCCTGATGAGGCGAACGCGCAGGTGAGTGCCGCCTACAAGTCAGCAACGAAGAAGGTTGTCCGCGGGCGCGTGTTGACCGAGGGCATTCGTATCGACGGTCGCGACAAGACCACGATTCGTCCGCTGGATGCTGAAATTCACGTGATTCCTCGCGTACACGGTTCCGCAATCTTCCAGCGCGGTGAGACGCAGATTTTGGGTGTCACCACGTTGAACATGCTCAAGATGGAACAGCAGATTGATTCGCTGTCGCCGGTGAAGAGCAAGCGGTACATGCACCACTACAACTTCCCGCCGTATTCGACCGGAGAAACCGGTCGCGTGGGAACGCCCAAGCGTCGCGAAATTGGTCACGGCTTCCTGGCCGAACGCGCTCTCGTGCCCGTTCTCCCGGCTCGTGATGAGTTCCCCTACGCTATTCGTCAGGTTTCCGAGGCGCTCGGGTCGAACGGTTCGACTTCGATGGGTTCGGTCTGTGCGTCTACCCTGTCGTTGCTTGCGGCCGGTGTGCCACTCAAGGCGCCGGTTGCCGGTATTGCTATGGGCCTCGTCAGCGATGAGGTCAACGGTGAGACGCGCTACGCGGCACTGACCGACATTCTCGGCGCCGAAGACGCGCTCGGCGACATGGACTTCAAGGTCGCCGGAACAAGCGAGTTCATCACGGCAATCCAGCTCGACACCAAGCTCGACGGTATCCCGGCATCGGTTCTGGCCGGCGCGCTCGACCAGGCCAAAGAGGCTCGCACGCAGATTCTGCAGGTCATCAACGGCGCCATCAGCGGCCCCGACGAGATGGCAGCCACGGCCCCTCGAGTTATCAGCGTTCAAATCCCGGTTGACAAGATTGGTGAGCTGATCGGACCTAAGGGCAAGACGATCAACGCCATCCAAGACGAGACCGGCGCGGACATCTCCATCGAAGAAGACGGAACCGTCTACATCGGTGCTGTCGATGGTCCGTCGGCCGAAGCTGCTCGTGCTCAGGTCAACGCGATTGCGAACCCGCAGAACCCCGAGATTGGCGAACAGTTCCTCGGAACCGTCGTCAAGCTCGCCACGTTCGGTGCGTTCGTCTCGTTGCTTCCGGGCAAGGATGGACTGCTCCACATCTCCGTGGTTCGCAAGCTTGCCGGAGGCAAGCGGGTGGAAAACGTCGAAGATGTTCTCTCCGTCGGACAGAAAGTGCTCGTCAAGATCACCAAGATTGACGACCGCGGCAAGTTATCACTCGAGCCTGTTCTCGAGGGTGACGAGGCAACCGCGTCGGCGGAGGCAGACGAAGACTAGCCACGTCGAGCTTCTGTGCAGACTCAATTCGGGGTCCGGTTCGCATCAGCGAATCGGACCCCGAATGCGTTCGTCCCGAACAGCGTGTGAACCCCAAACCGGCTCATCACAATTGGGTAACAGTCTGTTAGTCCGCCTCGTTTTTCATAGCGCGGCTTGAGCAAAAACCCAATAATGGAGATTAGGGGAAAAGTCTAAAGTTAGACGAGCCTGTGCGAGATGAGGCAGCTCGTTGGGCACCGCCGACCATACGTCGACAATGAAGGGACCACGGTGACTGCATCTGCATCGCACGGCACCGTTGCCCGTCCGTTGCGACGAATTGGAACATCCGATCTCTACGTGCCTCCGATAGCGCTCGGAGGCGCGGTATTTGGTTGGACCCTCGCGCGCGCGCAGTCTGTCGAGGTACTCGACAGATTTCTCGAATCCGGTGGCGGACTCATCGATACCGCGTCGTCCTATGCCTCCGGCATGAGTGAGCACACCATCGGTTCTTGGATTCGGGAGCGCGGCGCGCGCGAGCGTGTCCTGTTGGCTACCAAGGTAGGGCGCCACGCAGATGCGCCTGGGCTTTCGCCGAAGAGCATTCGAGAGGGCGTTGATGCGTCGCTACAACGACTTCAGACAGACGTCATCGACTTGCTCTACTTTCACGCCGAGGACCCGACAATCCCGATTGAGGAGAGCCTGACTGCCGTGAGCGAATTAGTCGAGGCGGGCAAAGTGCGTGCGCTCGGAGCGTCTAATTTCAGTTTGTCTGGCCTGATTGCTGCTCGGATTGCCGCATCGGGCGGACTGCCACGAATCGATGCGGTGGCGTGGGAGTATTCCCTATTGCGTCGCGACGTCGTCGAGGGTGACGCAGTGGAATTGCTGGGTGACCACGAGACGTCGCTGATGCCCTACTTTGCGTTGGCGCATGGTTATCTCGGTGTACATCGGGTAATCAAGCCGGACTCGGCCGTGCAGGACACTCGCTTAAGACGAGCGGCCGCCCATTCGAATCGTCATTCACATGCGGTTTTGAAAATGCTCGATGACATTGCTCTCAGTCATGAGACGGATGTCTCCGCCGTTGCGCTGGCTTGGGTCCTCTCGCGACCTCACACGGCTGCGACGGCGGTCGGCGTCGATTCGCCAGAGCAACTCGACGGTGTAATGACCTCGATAAATGTGAATCTCACGCACCACGAGCTGGCTGAATTGGATCGAGTTTCCGCTTAGCCTTTGGGTCGGTAGGCTTAGCGTCCGTATGACGAAGCCGGTGCTCTTTCCGCTCGATCTTCCAGAACTCCGCTTTACTGCGGCTGGGGGAGCGACCGTTCGTCGAACGATTTTGCCGTGTGGCGTGCGCATTCTGAGCGAGCTGGTACCCGGTGCGCGGTCTGTCACACTCGGGTTTTGGGTTGCGGTCGGGTCTCGTGACGAAATACCAGCCGGCGCACATGACGATGGGTCGCATCCGGCCAGCCTGGGTTCCACGCATTTTCTCGAGCACCTGCTGTTCAAAGGCACTCCGTCTCGGTCGGCCTTCGACATTGCGGTCGCTTTCGACGCGGTTGGCGGTGAACACAATGCCCTCACCGCGAAAGAGCACACCTGCTATTACGCCAAGGTTCGCGACAGTGATCTACCCATGGCGGTTGATGTGATGTGCGACATGATTACCTCCAGCCTGCTCGACGCCCAGGAGTTTGAAACCGAACGCGGAGTGATTCTCGAAGAACTTGCGATGGCGGATGACGACCCCACCGACGTCGCTCAGGAGCGTCTGTATGAAGCGGTCTTTGGTGAGCACCCGCTCGGCCGGCCGATTGGGGGTGATGCCTCAACGATTCGTGCCGCGTCGCGCGCTGCGGTGGAGCAACACTATCGAGCGAATTATCGACCCGAGGATCTGGTCATCACCGCAGCGGGTGGACTCGACCACGACCAACTTGTTGCTCGAGTGATCGAGGGATTGACCCGTGCGGGTTGGGATGTTGGTCACGTTTCCATTCCGGTTGCGCGGCGTTCGACGTCGGTCACCAAGTTGTTTCCGGCCAGTGAATTTGTCTCGGTTGCACGGCCCATCGAGCAGGCCAACATCATGATTGGCATGCCCGGTATCGTTGCCACCGACCCTCGACGATTCGCGCAGTCTGTTTTCAATTCGGTTTTGGGTGGTGGCATGTCGAGCCGCCTGTTCCAAGAAATTCGCGAAAAGCGGGGCCTTGTCTACAGCGTGTTTTCGTTTGCGTCGTCCTATTCCGACGCGGGTATATCTGGTTTTTACGCGGGAACCGCTCCGGGCAAGGCGCCCGAGGTGACGAGGCTCATGATGGAAGAATTCCTGCGCGTTGCCGAAAGCGGAATCACCCAAGAGGAGCTCACTCGAGCGCAAGGGCAAATTGCCGGCGCATCGGCTCTCGCACTCGAAGACACGGACACGCGCATGTCCCGCTTAGGTCGATCTGAAATTGCCACGGGTGAATTCAATGATTATGACGTCATGCTCGACTTGTTGACCGCGGTCACTCTCGACGATGTGCGTGAACTAGCCGCGGACCTCGCATCGGGCGCGATGACTCTCGTGTCGGTTGGCAAGGCGGACGACGATGCTCTCCGGTCAGCGCTTTCTCGGAGTGCGCCGTGACGCACAGTGTGATTCTGGTTCGTCACGGCGAACATGTGGATGCCGAACACGGCGTGCTCGACGGACCCCTTTCTCCGCGCGGCGTGCAGCAGGCTGAGTTGCTGGCCGCCCGAATCGCGGGACTGAAGATTGACGCAATGTGGCATTCGCCGCTCAAGCAAACGTGGGATACCGCGTCGTTGCTCTCTCGTGAACTCAAGTTAGAGTCCCAGCCTTCGGCATTGCTGCTGCCCTGCGTGCCCTCGGGGGCAGTGCCCGACATGCCCAAGGTGTACGAACCATTTTTCGGTTCGGTCACCGCAGAGGAGGTCGACGCCGGTCGTGCTCAAATGGAAGACGCGATTGGCGAGTTCATGGCTCGTGGTCGCGCCGGCAAGGTGGACGTGCTGGTAACCCATAACGCCGTCATCTCGTGGTTTGTGCGCGAGGTGCTCGGCGCTCCGGAGTGGAAATGGGCAACGTTGAATCAAAACCATTGCGGACTGACGGTACTGCAACAAAAGTCGGGTCGACCGTGGACTCTCGTCTCGCACAACGATGTGGGGCATTTGCCCATCGATCTGCGGTCGGGTACGCCCGAGACGTACAGCCTTTAGGCTTGACCTGTGACCACTTCTGTTGCCGTTGTCGGAGCCACGGGCAAGTTGGGAAGCCAGCTGTGTGAGCTCATTCGTGAGTCGGACGATTTCACCCTCGCAGCTCAATTGCGCTCGACGAGTGACCTTTCCGACATTTTGTCGGCGGATATTGTGGCCGACGTCTCCCTCCCGGCAATCTCCAAGTCGGTCATCGAATTTGCTGTCACTAACGGCAAGAACATCTTGGTGGGCACGTCGGGGTGGTCTGGCGAACGTATCGCCACGATGGAGCCACTCTTCACTGCGCATCCCGAGGTTGGCGTTCTTTTCGTGCCCAACTTTTCTCTCGGATCTACCGTTGCCGCGCACGTGGCAACCATCTTGGCCGCCTATTTTGATTCTGTTGAAGTCGTTGAAACGCACGGCGTGACAAAGATTGATTCCCCCTCAGGCACCGCGGTCGCGACGGCCGAAAAAATTGGTGCTGCTCGGGCCGGCGACGTCCTGGCGCCACATGCGGAACAACGCGCCCGAGGCGAATTGATTGAGGGCGTTCCGGTTCACAGCTTGCGGATGGCTGGCATCTTGGCAAAACAGGACGTTATCTTTGGCGGGGTAGGGGAGACGGTCACCGTGTCTCATTTGACGACCTCGAATCAGTCCTATGCAGCCGGCTTGATGGCGTCGTTGCGAAAGACCGTTGACCTGCGGGGAGTTGTTGTCGGGCTCGATCAGGTCCTCAATCTGTAATGCGCACACGTGTCTCGACGATTGCAGGTGTCATTGTCATGAGTGTCCTGTTGGTGCTCTACATGTGGGCCGCCGGTTTTCAGGCTTGGCTGATGATCTCAACCGGCGATCCCCTCGTCGCGGTGATGGGTTGCGCACTCATCGTCTTTCCGCTCATCGGGGTGTGGGCGCTATCTCGCGAAATTTTGTTTGGCATTCGAAGCTCTCGTCTCGCGAAGCGTCTCGACAACGACGGTGAGCTGGTAACACCGCTGGATAATTTGCCGACGCGCCCCAGTGGGCGACCCGAGCGCGCCGCTGCTGATGCGCTGTTTCCCGATTTTGCGGCCCAAGTTGACGCTCGTCCCGACGATTGGCGTGCCTGGTTTCGCCTCGGCCTGGCGTATGACGCAAGTGGTGACCGGAGGCGGGCGCGTGGCGCGATTCGCCGGGCTATCGCGCTTGCCAAGTAACCGCGGTGCTTTTTAGATGGCTCGTCGGTCGGCGTCGCGAAGGGCACGCACAATTGCGTGGTCGATCGTGTCATCGTCAAAAATGAAGCCACTTGCGATGAGGTGAGTCGGCACCACTTTCTGACTCGACAGCAACATTTCTTTTGCTGCGTCCCCGAGAAACAGCCGCAACATGAAGCCGGGGGCAGGAAACCAATACAAACGATGCACGCGTCGCGCAAGGGCGCGAACGACATCCCGCGCTGTCGCCGGATTTGGACCGACAAAATTCATAACGCCCGACGCACTGCGGTTCATTATCGCGAATATCAGGGCCTTGACTTCGTCGCGAAGACTAATCCAGGGCCACCACTGCCGACCGTTACCAATCGGACCCGCAAGCGAGAATTGGGCGAGTCGACGCAACGGTGTCAAAGCACCCTCCGCGGCAATCACAATGCCGGTGCGCGCAATAACCAGGCGCACCGAAGGATCGACCGCTGCAGCTGCCTGCTCCCATTCCTGCACCACGTGGGCGAGAAAGCCAGACCCGGCGGGACTGGACTCGGACAACGCCTCGTTGCCACGGTTTCCGTAAAATCCAACAGCAGAGCCGTTCACGAGCACGGTCGGTTTGCGTGATGCCCGGGCTATCGCATCCACAATCGTCGTAGTCGCATCAACGCGAGATGAAAGTATTCGTCGCTTGCGAGCGAGCGTCCACGGCATTATGGAAAGCGAATGACCGGCAAGGTTCACAATCGCGTCGACTTCGCCCAGGGCGTCGAGATCGAGTTGACCTGCTTCCGGGTTCCAGACAACGGGCCGTGCTCGTTGCACGCGTGTGCTCGGGCTGCGAGTGAGCACTGTCACGTTGTGGCCCAACGCAAACAATTCTGTCGTCAGAGCGCGCCCGATCATGCCGGACCCACCCGCAATGACAACATGCAGAGATTTGGTCACGTGACGTCCTCACGAGTCTGTTGACACCAGTTCGACGTGCGTCGACACAACGAGCTTAACGCGGAACGTCGTTCTTGGGCAGAACGTCGTTCTTTGGCGGAATGAACGTCAGGCGCGAGCGCGACCGAGTATTCCGGCGCGCACCAGCAAAACGTAAATCTGGCAACCGAGGCAGTAGCCAAAGACCCCGTTTAAAAACGCGGCAATGAATGCGAATGCGGCTGCCACGACAAGTCCATAGGGCACTCCGAGCAGCGCGAGCACAATGCCGACCGATGTCACCACGAAGCCAATCAATTGAGCGAAGGTGGGCGGAATCGGGTCCTCAAGTTCCGTTGGTGCACTCAGGCGCGGCCTGATCAGTGCGCGAAACAGCAATCCGTATGGGTGCCGCGAAATTCCGGCAAAGGAACCCCACGCAAAGATCAGCGTGATGACAAGAAGCAGAATGAACGCAGGGTCAGTGATGCGCACCGCCCACGAGGTTCCCGACTGCACGGATGGTCCGGTCAGTCCGAGAATCACGTCAATTCCCAGCAGAATGAACGTGATCACGGCCCCGAAACGCGGACCTCGCGGATCGATACCTGTCGTTCCGGGCTTGGCCGCGAGAGGATTCCCAGATTTGCCCGACGGGGCTTTCGACGTTGACGTCGAAGTCTTTTTAGATGGTGTAGTTGCCATGGTCTCTCCTGAGTGCAGTGTCGAGTGCGCGCGTGAGCGCGTCGGGTCGGGGTGCTCCGCCGATGCGAGCGGCGATCATGCCCGCTTCGTCAAGCACGAGTGTGGTGGGTGTTTGTTTCAAATTGAAACGTTGTGCGATGCCCGTTTGATGCGTCACGTCGATATCAATGTGACGCACGCCGGGATGCGCTTGTGCGGTGGCGGCAAGAAGCGTGCGCGTCGCCGGACACTTGGTGCAGTACTCGCTCGAGAATTGCACGAGGGTAGCGGAGCTGCCGAACGGCAGGTCGCCGCGACGCAGGCCCAATTGCTCCGGGGTTACTCGCACGGTGTTCGTGAGAATTTTCGCCCGTCCTTCGCGTGCGCGAATGAGCAACCCGGCTCCAGAGCAGAGCACGACAAGACCACCAAGCACGAAACTGGCGGTCAGAGCGTCCATAAATTCAGGGTAAATCCACCACGCTCGGATCGGCAGCACTGTGACAGTTCGTTACGGCGATAGGGTGATTCGCGTGCCAGACATAACCTTTCGCTCCGATGTCACCGTCGAGCTTGTTCGATCAAGTGCGCACGATTCCGATGTTCTCTTCGCCGCCCGCGTCTCGACTCAGGGTGAGCAAACACTCGAGGCAAGCAAAGGCGACCCGGCTGCGACGGATTCTCGTGACCGCGGGCTCATCAATTACCTGATGCGCGATCGACACGGCAGTCCGTTTGAACACAATTCCATGACGTTCTATGTCGAGGCGCCCATCTTTGTTTTCCGCGAGTTCATGCGCCATCGCATTGCGAGTTACAACGAAGAGTCGGGTCGCTACCGCGAATTGCGACCGGTGTTTTACGTTCCTGGCCCTGAGCGAAACCTCGTGCAGATGGGTAAACCGGGAGCATACGACTTTGTTGCAGGCACCCCCGAGCAGACCGACTTGACGGTGGAGGCCACGAAAGCCGCCTGCCGGTTTGCCTACGAACAGTATGAGCGGATGCTCGCTGCCGGTGTCGCGCGCGAAGTTGCCCGTGGCGTACTGCCCGTCGCGACGTACTCGTCGATGTACGTCACGATGAACTCGCGATCCCTCATGAACTTCCTCTCGTTGCGCACAAAGCGTGACGGCACGCACTTCCCGTCGTTTCCGCAGCGCGAGATCGAAATGGTGGCCGAGAAGATGGAGGCCTTTTGGGCGGGACTCATGCCCATGACCTACGAGTCGTTCAATCTCAACGGCAGGGTTGCCCCGTAATCTCCGTGCCGGTGAACCGATAACCTTGGCTCGTGGCTGAAAACCCATTTGGACAAGTTCTCGTTGCGTTGGTGACGCCCTTCACGCATGACGGTGAAGTTGACTGGCACGATGTCGAGCGCCTCATCGATGACGTGGTGACCAACGGTGCCGATGGCATCGTGGTGACTGGTACGACAGGTGAGACGTCGACGTTGACCGACGCCGAGAAGGTGCGTCTGGTTGAGGTCGGCAAGCACGTCGCCGGGTCGCGCGCCAAAATCATCATGGGCGGGCCGTCAAACGAGACGGCGCACGCCATCGAATTGGCAAAAAAATCTGAAAAAGCCGGCGCGGACGGCATCATGGCCGTTACCCCGTATTACAACAAGCCCACTCAAGCCGGTGTGCTGACCCACTTTCGCATGGTTGCCGACGCCACTGAGTTGCCGATGCTCGTGTATGACATTCCGGGTCGTGCGGGCATCCCCATCAAATACGAAACAATTTTGCGATTGGCGAAACACCCGCGAATTGTGGGTGTGAAAGACGCTAAAGGTGACTTCAGTGAGGTGAGTCGCGTGCTCAACCAAACCGACCTCATCTACTTCTCGGGTGACGATGCAAACGTTCTTCCGCATTTGGCCATTGGCGCAACTGGGCTCATTGGGGTGACCGCCAACATTGCGCCGGCTCCGTACCGCGTCATGGTTGATGCCGTCAATCGTGGTGACTTGCACGCGGCAACCCAGATGCACCAAAAACTGGAGCCGTTAGTGCGAGCGGTGATGACTCACGTTCCGGGGACTGTCGCCACGAAGTACATCTTGCACGGCCTCGGTCGCATTTCGACGCCGCGCGTCCGGTTGCCCCTGGTCGGACCCGAAGAGTGGGAAGCGGCCATTATCGAAGACGAACTCGCCCTGGTTGGCGAGATTCCCGGCGTGGACATGCGTCAATTCAGTCCCGACCGCAACGCCGCCGCCGGTGGTGCCCTGCCTCAAGTGGCAGGTACCACGCGCGAACACTGACCGTCTGAACGAATTCTCGAAGGATTTCATGCCCAACGTCTTGTTTGACCCGCCCGCACTCGCGAAAGATGCCTTACGCATCGTTCCCCTCGGTGGAGTTGGTGAAATCGGTCGCAACATGGCGGTTTACGAATTCGCCGGCAAATTGCTGATTGTCGACTGCGGTGTGCTCTTTCCCGAAGAGACACAACCCGGCGTCGACCTGATTCTTCCCGACTTCTCGTACATTCGCGATCGACTTGATGATGTGCTCGCCGTCGTTCTGACTCACGGGCATGAAGACCACATCGGTGCCGTCCCGTATCTGTTGCGATTGCGCAGTGACATCCCGCTTGTCGGGTCAACGCTGACGCTTGCACTTGTCGAGGCAAAGCTCAAAGAACACCGCATCGCGCCATACACGTTTCAAGTGCGCGAAGGCGATCGCGAACAGTTCGGCCCGTTCAATCTGGAGTTCATCGCGGTCAACCATTCGATTCCGGATGCGCTCGCCGTGGCGATTCGCACCCCAGCCGGTCTCGTGCTCCACACGGGTGACTTCAAAATGGACCAGTTGCCGCTCGACGGTCGCATCACCGACTTGCGTGCATTCGCGCGCTTGGGCGAAGAGGGCGTCGACCTGTTTCTGCCCGACTCGACAAATGCCGACGTACCTGGCTTCACTCCACTAGAGAAAGACATCGGCCCGGTCATCGAAAGTGTCATTCACCGTTCGCGCCGCCGTGTCGTGGTGGCAAGCTTTTCGAGTCACGTGCACCGCGTGCAGCAGGTGTTTGATGCGGCCGCCGCAAATGGTCGTCATGTCGTGTTGCTGGGTCGCTCCATGGTGCGAAACATGACGATCGCCGAGCAGCTGGGTTTCTTAACGGTCCCCGACGGACTGCTCATCGATGCCAAGGCCGCAGCTGACTTGCCGGATGATCGACTCGTCTACATGTCGACCGGTTCGCAGGGCGAACCGATGGCAGTCTTGGCTCGCATGGCGAACCTCGAACACCAGATAGAGGTGGGAGCCGGCGACACGGTCATTCTTGCCTCGAGTCTTATCCCAGGCAACGAGAATGCCGTTTATCGGGTTATCGATGGACTCACCCGGTTGGGTGCAACGGTGGTTCATAAGGGCAACGCCCGCGTGCACGTGTCCGGTCATGCTGCCGCCGGAGAGTTGCTCTATTGCTACAACATTCTGAAGCCGACGCACGTGATGCCGGTGCATGGTGAGTATCGGCACTTGCGGGCGAATGCGGATCTGGCAATCGAATCCGGAATTGCCCCCGAGCGCACAATCATGGCCGACAACGGAACGGTCGTTGATCTCGCTTCCGGTCAGGCGCGCATCGTCGGACAAATTGATGTGGGATTTGTGTACGTCGACGGGGCGACCGTGGGTGAAGTGACCGATTCTGACTTGAAGGACCGGCGCATCCTTGCCGAAGAGGGTTTCATCTCGATCATCGTTGTTGTCGATCCGGCCACGGGCAAGATTGTCGTGGGACCTGAGATTCATGCTCGTGGTTTTGCCGAGGATGACGAAGTGTTCGACGATGTCAAGCCCGCTATCGCCGCAGCGCTCGCGGAGGCGGCACACAATGGCACGCGTGATGCACATCAATTGTCTCAAGTCGTGCGCCGCACGGTGGGTCAGTGGGTCAACAAGAGTTACCGTCGTCGGCCGATGATTGTTCCACTCGTCATCGAGGCCTGACCGAAGTGTGCGTCTGACGGAAACGTCCGACCCGTCGTCGACTACTATCCCTAGGGGATTTCCGAGGAGGTGAATCATGGCGAGCCACCCACCGCGTCGCGCAACTCGTGCCGACGTTGCCCGACTCGCCGGAGTGTCCGACTCCACCGTTTCGTATGCGCTCACGGGTGACCGGCCTATCTCTGAGGAAACGCGTGACCGCATCGAGCGGGCCATGGAGGAGCTGGGCTACGTCCCGCACGCTAGAGCCGCCGCTTTAGCCAGCAAAAAGCCCAGTCTTGTGGCATTGCACTTTCCTGTTGGAGAACGAGGAATCGACGTATCGGACTTGAACTACGTCAATGCCGCCTCGGACCGGGCTGAGGTTGAGGGCATTCAGATGCTGATGTGGACGCATGACGTGACCGACATCGAAGCGCTGCGTCGTTTGGTCACGCAGGGATTGGTGGATGGCCTGATTCTGATGGAACTTCGTCAAGATGATGACCGTGTTGAGTTTTTGAAGACCACTCGACTCCCCTTCGTTGCCATTGGTCGGACTCGCGAGAGTGAAGACTTGTCGTATATCGATGCGGACTTTGACGCGTGGGGGCCGATGGCCGTCGATCACTTGTCCGATTTGGGTCACGTCGAGGTGGCGCTTGTCTCACAACCGAGCGAAGTGGTCGAATCCGGGTATGGGCCCGTCGTTCTGACGCAGATGTCACTCAAAGCGCAGGCGAAGCAGCGGGGCATGACGGTTCACCGGGTCAACGTGCGGGCAAACATCCGCGCCGGGCGCGAGGCCATGGAGAGACTTCTCCAGCAACATCCGGGCATTACCGCGGTAATCGGTTTCAATGCGCCCGCGATGATTGGCGTTCTTGAAGAATTGGCCGTGCAGGGCCGTCGCGTGCCTGAAGACGTGTCGATTGTTCACTTTGGTATCAGCCCGGAACAAGCCGAGATGACCGTTCCCGCGCAAACTACCATTTCCGCCCCGGGCGGCGAGCTTGGTGACGAGGCAATGGCCCTGCTCATCGAAAAAATGACAAACCCGGATGCACCGATTCGGCACAAATTGGTCCCACCCGTGATGGTTGACCGCGGTAGCACGGGGCAGGCGCGTCAGCGCTAAATCGTAATTGTCACAATTCGGTTACGACTGTCGCAATTCTGGTCGTACCCTTGTAGGGTGATTGTCGACGCGCGTCGACGATTCGTGTCACCTTGAAGCACCAATGAAGTTGCGCGACACTCCCGTCGTCAATGAGAAAGGTAATCAACCAAATGAAGCACTCAACCAAGCGTGGGCTTCGTATCGCATCGGCTGCTGCAGTCGCCGCGATCGCCCTCGGTACGCTGTCCGGCTGCGCCGGGTCCAGCGGAAGCAAGACCTTCACCGTGTGGTGGTACTCAGGTGAGGACACCGCTCAGTACAAG
>JBMOEY010000013.1:0-27551 GCA_049314515.1 Microbacteriaceae bacterium | reverse complement strand
ACGCCATCACCTCGGGCAAGTTCCAGGGCATCATCACGCAGCCGATCTTCGGAACCGGTCTGACTGATCTCGCGAAGCAGGCCATCGACGCCGGCATCAAGGTTGTCAACATGGACCAGATCCTCGGACCGGACCTGACGACGTTCGAGTCGCAGGTTGAGGGCCTCTCCGGCAACGTTGTCTTCGTTCCTACGGAGCTGGGCACCAAGCTCGGCGAGCAGGTCGTGGCTGCGTGTGCATCGCAGAAGCTCGACCCCTGCAACGTTGGCTACATGTACAACATCAAGGCTTCGGCACTTGACGTTGCGACCAAGGAAGCCTTCGACGCAGCCATCGCGGGATCCCCGGTCAAGATCGTTGGCGAGGGCGAAGGCTTCTTCACCCCGTCGTACGCTCTCAAGGCCGTGCAGGACATGCTCCAGGCACAGCCCGGAATCAACCTCATTGCAGGTTCGGACCAGAGCATCCAGGGTGCCGTTCAGGCTCTCGACGGTGCGGGACTGACCGGCAAGGTGCTGCTCGTTGGCTTCGGTGGCAGCTCGACCGCTGTGACCGGTGTCGCTAACGGCACCTGGTTCGCTGATGTCGCGCAGGCTCCGGCCACGACCGGCAAGCTCGCCATGGAGCAGCTGCTTGCAGCTCTCAAGAGTGGAACCGTAACCAAGGGCACCAACCCGCTTTCGGGTCTGCCCAACAACGGTGTCATCACCAAGGACACTGCCAGCCAGTTCACCGGTGAGTGGATCGGCTAACCACAAAAATGCAGGCTAATCAGCCCCAGTCCGGTCTCCCGGAGTTCCACGTGGAACTCCGGGAGGTCGGTAAGGCCTTCGGCGGGACTCCCGTTCTGAAGGACATTTCCCTCGCGATTCGGCGGGGGACCGTGCACGCACTCGTAGGTGAGAATGGTGCCGGAAAATCCACGTTGAGCAAGATCATCTCGGGCATTTACACGCCGGATGCGGGCGAGCTCATCGTTGACGGAGAACCGTTAAGTTTTCGTCGCACCCGTGATGCACTCAAGCACGGCATTGCGACCATCGCACAAGAACTCGCTCTTGTGCCCTCACTGACCGTTGCTCAGAACATTTTCTTGGGCAACGAGCCGCGCCGCGCGGGATTCTTGAGTAATCGAGAACTCCGACGCCGGTTTCTTGAGCTCACCGAGAACGTGGGCTTCGCACTGAACCCAGACGATATCGCGGGTCAGTTGCGCACCGCCGACCAACAGAAGGTGGAAATCCTCCGGGCTCTCGCGAGTGGTTCGTCATTCATCATCATGGATGAGCCCACCGCAGCCCTCTCAGGTGCCGACGTTGAACGCCTCCACGAGCTCATTCGATCGCTTGCGGCCTCGGGTCGCACGGTGTTGCTCATCTCACACTTTCTCGGCGAGGTTCTCGATCTTGCCGATGACATCACAATTTTGCGTGATGGCGAACTAATTCGCACAGGCCCCGCAAAGAAAGAATCGGAAGAATCCCTGATTTCGGGAATGCTCGGGCGTGAGCTCAGTTCTCTCTTTCCCGCGAAACCGCAGGTTCCGAAGCAGACGCAGGAACCGGTCTTAGTCGTTCGTGGCTTGAGTGCCCCGGGTGTCAATCGGGTGTCACTCGACATTCGTCCTGGAGAGATTGTGGGACTCGCGGGACTCGTCGGTGCGGGGCGTAGTGAGATTGCGCATGCAATCTTCGGGTCGACACCGCGATTCGCCGGTGAAATCACCATCGATGGCCGCCCACTCGAGCACGGTGTTCGTGCGAGTCTCGCGAATGGTTTGTTCCTCATCCCGGAATCTCGCAAGGACCAAGCCCTATTTTTGGCACGTTCCATTCGAGACAACGTGAGCATTTCAAACTTGTCACTCTTTGCGCGCGCACTGTGGATTCGACGAAAGCGTGAGCAAGCCAGCGTTATGGATGTTCTCAATCGAGTGACAGTCCGCGGTGCGGATTCTCGACTGGTTTCGGCGTTGTCGGGTGGAAACCAGCAAAAGGTGGTTTTCGGTCGAGGTCTGCAGAAATCTCGTCGAATCATGATTGCCGACGAGCCAACACGTGGCGTTGACGTCGGATCTCGTCGTGCGATTTACGACCTCATCGTGGAGCAGGCAAACGCAGGCTCCGGAGTGCTCGTGATTTCGTCGGACGTCGAAGAGGTCATTGGTCTGTGTCACCGCGTCCTCGTGGTGCGTGCCGGTTCTCTCGTCGCTGAGTTCACGGGGGATGAGATGACGGAGACAAACATTATTGGCGCGGCATTCACTCAAGCAATCCCCACGCTGATCTCAGGCAAAGAAAAGTAAGGACACTCACATGAACAAGAGTCTCGCCACATCGGGCGAAGAAATCACAGGCCGACCGGGACTACTCGGTCGCGTCCGGTGGAGATCGCTCGCGATTGTTCTTCCCTTCCTCGTGATTTTCATCGCCGTCTCCATCGGGAGCCCATCATTCCTGAAACCAGTAAACCTGCTGAATATTCTTGATCAGCAGTCATCAATCCTCATCATTGCGGCAGCTGGAACCATCGTGCTGATCACCGGCGGGATCGATTTGTCGGTCGGGGCCACATATGCCCTTTCGTCCGTCGTCGCCGGAACCTTGGCCATGACCCAAGGGCCAATCGTTGCCATTCTGGCGGGGCTCGCCGTCGGGGCTCTCGTTGGATTGGTTAATGGTGTGGTCAGCACCATCCTCAAAATCAATGCACTAATTGCGACTCTGGCCATGTCATTTATTGCTCTCGGAGTCGCGTCGCTCGTTACCGGTGGAAACCTGATCGTGCTCTACGACCACCCCGACTTTGGTGTGATTGCGAAAGCCAAGATTCTGGGCGTCCAGTCGGCCATTTGGATTGCCATCATTGTCGTCGTCGTGCTCGGCCTCATTCTCGCTCGCACCACTCTCGGGCGTTATTGGTACGCGGCCGGCGGTAACGCCGAGGCGGCGCGACTCGCGGGCATTCAGGTGTCGTGGGTGCGGATTCTCGCCTTCGTTTTGAGCGGTGTTGCAGCGGGCCTCGGCGGGATCTTGGACACCTCACGCGTTTTGAGCGCACAGGCTTCTGCAGGAACCGCTTTGACCTTCACGGTCCTGGCAGGCATCGTGGTCGGTGGAACATCGATTTTGGGCGGAGAGGGCGCTATCTGGCGCACGGTAATCGGGGTTCTCTTCATTGCACTCATCGGTAACGGCTTCAATCTATTGGGCGTGGATGCGCTGTTCCAGCAGATCACGCTCGGGCTCATCCTGCTCATCGCGGTCGGCATCGACGCCTGGTCGCGAGTGAGGCGCTAGAAGCCCCCAGAGGCACGCGCTGCGCTGAGTGAACGGTTCCTCGGCGCAGCGCGTCTGACCTTCAATCGCATGAACCCTTGATCGAATGAACCGTGAAACGTGACTCAGTGGTCGATTTCGTCGTGGGGCGTCTGACCCCACAGGTACCAGACGCCACGGGCAGGCTCCATGCCGTGATTGACATAGAGGTGCGGAAGCATTGAGTCGAAGTGCACCGAATCGCCTGGTGAGAGGACGTGGGCCTCGTCGCGAATGTAGAGCGTGAGCTCTCCATGCACGAGCACTCCGTATTCCGACCCCACATGCTGCAATCGCTCAGAATGTGCGCCGTTGTTACCGGTGTGCGGGTCATAGGTGACCAGGTAGCCACTGACGCTTGAGGCTGCAGGCGAGTGCGCGAGACTCTCCCACGTCACTCCGTCACCCATGTGAGCAACGGGATTTTCGTCCGCTTTCTGTATCACGACGGCGTCACTGCCGATGTGCTCGGGTGGGAGAGGTACACCGGTTTGAACACCAAGAACCTCGTCGAGGGATGCCTCCAGGTGGGTGACGAGTGCGTACAGCGTGGGGACCGACGGTTGAATGTGCCCGTTCTCCACCTGAGAAAGTAACGATGGCGACACACCGATTGCTTGAGCAACACCGCGCAAACTCTTGCCACGATTTTCGCGAGCTTCACGAAGGCGTAAGCCAAGGTCAACGCTGTGGGTCACGACGTACGACCCTCCTTGCTGACGACTTCGACTGCATCTAGTTTACGTCGCGCGAGGATAAATATGCGTCACTATGAGTTGACGAACAGTGGTGCGAGAGCCCCCGAGAACACCTGCCACGCGAGCACGCTCTTGGCCACCAAGCTCAGCGTGATGTACATGCGCTCGCCTCGAAGGTAGCTCTTCCATCCGCCGACTTGGCGGTATTGAAGGGCCTGGTTGACCGCGAAGGTGTTGAAGAATACGAACAGGGAGATGATGATGCCGATGACAAAACCAGGAACTTCGACGGCGTTTGTCGAACCCGGTTGCAACGTGTAAATCATGATGATGATCCAGGGCACGATGCCTGTCATGGATCCGAAGATGAATGGCAAGAACTGCTTGTTTCCCGGAGTCTCGTACTTTTCCTGAAGTGCGCCGAAGAGAATCATGGATGCGTTGACGGCAAAGATCGCGAACAGGGCTCCGACGTCGGTCGCACCAGTGAGTTGCGCAATAAGCCAAATCATCACGGACGAGCTGAGCGAATACTCGGTCCAACGGAAGTAGTTGTGGTTTTTCTTGAGTCCATTTGAGTAGCGGTTGAACACTCCCGGCAAAGAAATCAAGAAGTGGAAAAACGCGGACATGAAAAGGAACGCAACCACGCCGAGCCCGAGGTTGACGTCGAACAGCGTGACTCGTTCTGTTGGTAGGTCGAGTCCCGGAGGGCCCGTCATGTAGTCAACCGTGACCGGGAAGGTGACCTGGTCACTCAGTCGCGTTAGCAGAAAGAGAAACGCGGCACCTTGAAGAAAGTGAACCCCGCCCGCCACGATGTTGTAGACGCGAAGTCGACGAATTTGCTCGTCTTCTGAACGAACCTTGCGAGCCATAGTAAATCCAATCTCACGCTGTGAAAGAAAAGCGCATCTGTGGGTCAGTCTGTTGCTTTCTGAGGCCCGCGTCAATCGACAAATAGAACCGGTTGCGTGAACAACTAGAGAGTGCCTCGGATGCCCGCCAGAGCGAGCGTGATCAGGGGGGCGACAACAAGGGCCGGGAGCATATTTCCCACATTGACCTGTCGAATGTTGAGAACTCGAAGCCCAATGCCGAGCATCAAAATTCCTCCGGTTGTCGTGATGCTCGCAATCACAGCGGTGGACATGAATGTGCCGAGACCCACCGCGAGCAGGGTCAAAAGCCCCTGCCAAAGACCTACAGGCAGCGCAGAGAAAGCGACACCCCACCCGAGCGCGGCGGCAAAGGCAACCGCGCTGATTCCGTCCAATGACGCTTTCAGTGCAAGAGTTTCGATGCCATGACCGGTGCCGTCACTGAGCGCCCCCAGAATGGCCATTGGGCCCACGCAATAGATGAGAGACGCGTCGACAAAACCTTCGACGAACCGACTGCCTTTCGCGCCCGTCAATCCAAGAGGCTCATTCGTTCCCGCGGTCGAGCGCGAGCGAACCAAGCCCTGCAACCAGCCACCAAATTTCTCCAAGCGAGATTCGATGTCGAGCAGTGAACCGACGACGCCACCGATAACGAGTGCGCCGACGATTACCAAGAGACCAGCGCCCGGTCCGACGGCTGCGACAAAGTCTTCATTGGTCAAGGACATGACATTCATGGCGCCGATGACGAGCACGACGAATCCAAGCGAGTCGGTGACAACTCGGCTCGTGCGCTCTGGAAGTCGATGTCCGACGAGCACGCCGAGGGAGCCCCCAATAAGAATGGCGACAACGTTGACGATGGTTCCGAGTCCGATCACAATGCTCCTCGCTAGATTGCGATTCCCAGACTAGACGGGGAACTGACGATTCGCTGTTGCACCTCGTACACTAGGCAAATGAGCTACTCCACTCGCGCCTACGCCGCATTTGACACCACGTCCGACCTTCGCCCGCACACCATTCTTCGGCGTGATGTGGGTCCGAAAGACGTTCGAATTGACGTCGAATATGAGGGCATCTGTCACTCCGACATCCACACAGTTAAGGGTGATTGGGGACCTCAGCCATTTCC
This sequence comes from Microbacteriaceae bacterium, assembly GCA_049314515.1. Classification (GTDB taxonomy): domain Bacteria; phylum Actinomycetota; class Actinomycetes; order Actinomycetales; family Microbacteriaceae; genus RFQD01. The sequence goes on along the minus strand of JBMOEY010000013.1, from coordinate 21,517 downwards.
CGTTGTCCCGGGTCATGAAGTGATTGGACGAGTGGCCGAAGTTGGTTCATCCGTTACGAAGTTTGCCGTCGGTGATCGAGTCGGCGTTGGTGTTTTCGTTGACAGCTGTGGTGAATGTGTCGCCTGCAAGGATGGACGTGAACAGCATTGTGCCAACGGTCCGGTGTGGACGTATGGCGCTCCCGATCCCGATTTCGAGGGTCAGACCACGCACGGGGGGTACTCGCAATCCATCGTGATTACGGAACATGCCGTCCTTCGCGTTCCGGAGAATCTTGACCCGGCCGCCGCAGCTCCCCTTCTGTGCGCAGGAATCACGACGTATTCGCCGCTGAAGACGTGGGGCGCCGGTCCCGGTAAGCGGGTGGGCATCGTCGGCATCGGTGGCTTGGGCCACCTCGGCGTCAAGTATTCACACGCACTCGGTGCGACAACGGTCGGCTTCACGACGAGTCCCGACAAGGCCGACATGATTCGCGGGCTAGGAGCAGACGAGGTCATCGTGTCGACTGACGAAGACGCTATGGCAAACGCCAAAGAAACGTTTGATTTCATCGTTTCTACGGTGCCTCAGTCGCACGATGTCAACCCTTATCTTCGACTTCTCAAGCCGGACGGCACGCTCGTACTCGTCGGTGCCGTTGAACCCCTGACCGAGCCAATCGATGCTCGCCTTCTCGTTCTGAAGCGCCGTCGTCTTGCCGGCTCAAACATCGGTAGTTTGAGCGAGCTTCAGGAGATGCTCGACTTCTCGGGAACCCACAACATTGTGGCCGACATCGAACTCATCGACGCCGATTACATCAATGAAGCTTTTGCGCGCGTTACGAAGAACGACGTGAAGTTCCGCTTCGTGATTGACACAACCACAATCCCGGCAGAGTAGTGCAGTCCACAGTCCCCGCCTAGACTTAACTCCATGCTGAGGCGAACGTTTGTTGCCGCGGCCACCGGGGCAGCTGTGACAGCCGTGCTTGCCGCTTGTGCACCAATGCGGGCTGTGGTCAACGTCACTGATTCGTTACCCTCAGGATTCCTGGGAGACCTCCCCGTCGCCGCGCCAGGTCCGCAAATCTTGCCACTCGATCCCGCCATGCCGACCTCTTCGGTTCCGTCGGGTCCCATCTATTCGCTCCCGGACAATGTTGGCAACGCCATTGCGTGGACTGTTGATGATGGATTCGGGGCGGAGGTTGTGGACGGGTATGCCGAATTCGCACGACGCTCGGGTGCCCGACTTACATTCTTCATATGCGGCAAAGCGCCTGGCTGGGAAGATGCGGCGAATAAATTGAAACCGCTTGTGGAGTCGGGTCAAGTACAGATTGCCAACCACACGCACAGCCACTTTCGAATGGTTGATGCGACTGACGACTTCATTCGCGAAGACCTCATGAGAAACCATGATGAAATCACGAGGATTTTTGGCGTGGATGCGCGCCCCTACTTTCGGCCCCCGTTCGGTGTCTACGACGCCCGAGTCGCCGACGTGGCAGCCTCGGTGGGATACACGGTCCCTGTGCTTTGGGATGGCACGCTTTCAGACTCAGGATTCATCGAGCCCGAACTTTTGGTTGACTTTGCTTCGCGCTATATGGAGGCAGGAAGAATCCTTCTCGGCCACGCAAATCAGTCACCCGTGCTCACGGTGTTTCCTGAGTTGGTCGGAATTCTTGAAGACCGTGGTCTCGTAACAGTGACCCTCAACGACGTGTATCGCGCATGACACTAGATAATCAGAACCCTGGCTCGGCACGTTGGCCAGAGCGGCCACGCACTTCGCGATTTCACCCGTGGCAATGGCTCGTTGCATTCCTTGTCGGTTGTTTCGTTACCTTTGCGGGCGTCACCGTGGTGAATGGACGTCTTCCTTTTCCGGTGCCATCGCCAACCCCAACCCCAACGGTCACCCCACTACCGTTGCCGGATGACGCGTGGGCGAAATCCACGGCCACGGCGCTTCCGGTTTCCGTTACTCCGCCGGGAAGCACGTTGTCGCTCGGGGCCGCGGGTCAGGTGGAGATTGCTCTCGGAGAAAATCTCCTCGCGCTCGCCAGTGTCTCGGCGGAGGCGCCAACCCTCGCACCGGAGGCCGATCAGAAGGTGCTCCTTGAAGCGGTGCCACAACTCACGGGAATGTCGGTCTACTACTACCGCGTTCGCGTCACGAAGGTCTCCGGTGCGCCGATGGCCGGTGCGGAACTTGCTCCGCTGTTCGATGCGGTGACGAGTGATGGCAAAGCCGTGCAACGGTTCACGATTGTCGATTGGAAGAAGTGCGAAAGCGTCCCTGCGCCGGCAAACATTGATCAAGACGGAACCGAAGTATCACTGTGTTTCGCTGCCGCCGTGCCGACCGACGGTCTCACGCCCGCTGGGGTCAGATTCTCGCAGTCTGGCGGCCCTTATGATGCGTCGAAAGGTACGGCCGTTTCGTGGATGCCGCAGTAATCAACTAAGCGCGCGGTCTTTTCGGCCGGGCAACGGGTTGTTGCTGAGTGATGCAGTGAATTCCGCCGCCGCGTTCAAACAAGGCCCGCGCATCCACCAACACGATTTCACGGCCGGGATACACGCGCTTCAGAATTCGTGCGGCTCGTTCGTCGCCTGGGTCGTTGAATGCACACAGAATGACCGCACCGTTGCACACGTAATGGTTGATGTAGCTGTAGTCGTTCCAGCCATGGTTATCTTCGAGGGCGTCGGGTGCCGGAACACTGACCACCTTCAACTTTGGAGCGGTGGGTTTGTCTTTGGCGCGTCGTCGCGCGAGCGCCTTCAATACACGACGGGCTTCTTGACTAATCCAATAGTCCGGATGTTCCACGTTGCGCTGATCGTGAAAGAGCACGGTGTTCGCGTCCGCAAAACACGCGACGATATCAACGTGACCACGAGTGCCAAACTCTTCGTAATCTCTCGTGAGGCCCCGGGCAAACCAGACCACCTCGCGGGCGCCCAGCTTCTCGCGAAGCTCGGCTTCGACGCCGTCGGCGCTCCATCCCGGATTTCGACTTGGGTCAAGCTGCACGGTTTCCGTAATGAGGACCGTGTTCTTTCCGTCTACGTGGATGCCACCACCCTCGTTGACCATGTTGGAGCTCACAACCGGAACACCGGCCTTTTTTGCAATGAGTTTCGCAATCTGGGCGTCTTTGTCGTACTGAGACCATGTCTGCGCGCCCCAGCCATTGAACACCCAATCCACGGCTGCCACACTTCCGTCCTCAATGGAGCGCACAAACGTCGGACCGATGTCGCGCATCCACGCGTCATTGAGTGGTGCCGAGACGATGTCCACTCGAGGATCGAGCCATTTTTTGGCGATGGTGGTGGCAGAGGGGTCCACAATCATTGTGACCGGTTCGAACGCCACAATAGCGTTGGCAACGCTCGACCACGCAGACCGGGCCTCATCCTCTTGTTCGGCGGTTTCACCGAGGGCGTATCCACTCGATGGCCACGCCATCCATGTGCGCTCGTGCTTCTCCCACTCCGCTGGCATGCGCCACGCGAGTTTGGGAGCAACGGCTCGGGTCATGAGAATTCGGTTCCTAGGTGGTCGAGGGTCTAACTATTTTCCATGGTGTCGAGAATGTTTACCAAAGCCTCGAACGTCGTTTGCGGGTTGACAATTGAGAACCTCGTGTTGGGCTGCCCTAAGTGCGAACTTGGAACGACAAACGCGATATCGCGAAGTAACAAGTTGTTAGACCATACAGCGTAGTCGTTTGCAGTCCACCCGTCACGCGTAAAAACGACGTTGGAGAGTTCGGGTTGCCGCACCAATGACATTCCGGGACGACGCTCGATTTCGCCCGCAATTTGACGAGCGAGTTGGATGTTCGACTCCACCGCATCTCGGTACGCACCGATACCGTGAGTGGCCAGAGAAAACCACAGCGGAAGGCCGCGCGGTCGCCGGGAGAGGTGATAGGCATAATCGCTGGGATTCCAGTCTCCCGTTTCTGTCAACACGTCGAGGTATTCCGCGTGTTGCGTGTGAGCAGCCTTGGCCAACAATGGATTCCGGTAGACCAGTGCGCACGCGTCGAAGGGAGCAAACAGCCACTTGTGCGGGTCAACAATGAACGAATCTGCTAGTTCAACACCGTCGAACAACTCGCGTGTGCTTGGGGCAAGCATGCCAGCCAGGCCGTAGGCGCCATCCACGTGGAACCACGACTTGTTCTTATGCGCTACTTCTCCGACCGACCGAAGATCGTCGACAATTCCAAAGTTCGTTGTCCCCGCCGTCGCGACAACCGCAAACACGCCATCCCAATCCGTAACCGATTCTTCGACGTCGATGCCTCGCATCTTGCCCGATTCACCAATCGGAACCGGAATGATTTCGACGTCCATGACCCGAGCGGCCGCCTTGAGGCTGGAATGAGCTTCCGCGCTGCAGGCAAAGGCCCAACGACGCGGTAGAGGTATTCCCGCGCGCTCTCGCTCGACTCGAGCTGTGTGACGGGCGGCCACGAGAGCCGACAAGTTCCCTAGGGTGCCCCCCTGCACGAAGACACCCCCCGCACCGGCGGGCAATCCCGCTTCTTTGGCGAGCCACGTAAGGACTTCATTCTCCGCATATACAGCGCCGGCGCCTTCAGCCCAAGATCCGCCGTAGATGCTTGACGCCGAAACGATGAGGTCGAAGAGCGTGGCGGCTTCGGTCGGCGCAGCGGGGATGAACGAGAGAAACCCTGGGTTGTCAACGGAAATGCATGATGGTGCAAGCACTTCTTCGAAAATCTTCAAGGCGGGTAGTCCGCCGAGACCGGCTTCCGTAATCGTGGGTGGGACGCGTCGCGCCAACTCTTCCGGCGTTTTCGATGCATCAAGCGGCGCTGGTTCATAGTTCATTCGGCGTCGTGCGTAGTCGAATACTTCCTCGCGGAGCTTGAGTGTATCGACGTCGAGCGCGTGCATGCGGTCTGCGGGCGGAGTAGTCAATCGACAATCCATTCGATTCATCGACTGGCCTCCCGCCACGGCGATTGCCGTGCGACTGGGGATTGCCAAGTCGGCGAGAGTGAGCATAGCCGGAATCGCGACACGCCGGTAATGACACAATATGTGGGGGAATGACACGGCTGTCATTCCGGTTATATAGTGGTGTTCCACCGCAGTAGCGGAAGAGGCGTGATCGTCTCGAAAGAGAAAAGCAAAATATCAAAGGAGGCGACCATGGAGTTTGAAGGAAACGACACCGTAGGTGGCTATGCCGTGCCCGTCGACCCGATGGACATGCTGCAGTGCGACAGCTGCCAGTAACACACAAACCTCGAGTCGCCTAAGCGACGCAATGAATGCCTCGGCCAATGCTGGTCGGGGCATTCTTCTGTTCGTTAGCCTTGAGCAATGCTGGAGCGTGCCTGGAGGATGCTGACCATCGACGTGCGTCGGCTGGTCGGCAAGTTTGCCGTGCACCCAGTTGTGTTGTTTCCGGGTCTGGTTCTCCTCTCTCTCGGGACGGCATTCGCAGACACGCAAAATCTCAATCGATACAACGAGCAATGGGTCATTGTTGCGACTCACGGCTTCGTCGGGGCCTGTGTATGGTTTTTCGCCATTGGCGTCTTGGTCCGCATTGCGTCCGGTTACTGGAGAACGGTGGCCGTGCTTTTTCTCTATGCGACCACAGAGCTCGTTCGGACGCTCATTGTCGAGAATGGCGCCCTGAGTCGAGGCATGATTGGCCAGGTTGAATGGACGGCTCAGGTCATGACTGCGACTCTGACCGGTCTCACCGTCTATGGCGTGGCGTCACTCGCCGTCAACGACGCCTACGAGTTTCGAGCCACCGTTGCCGACCTCAAAGCACGCAGCATGCTTCTAGAAACGACATTGGCTCGGACAGAACTTGATGCGAATATCGCGCGACGAGAGATCCTCCGGACGGCGAAGACGACGATTCGATCTGCACTGAAAAAAACTCTTGGCGGGTCGTCGACCGAAGCAACTGTGCGAGCGCTACTCGATGTATCGGATGACGTCGTTCGTCCCCTGAGCCGACAACTACTTTTCCGCCCGGGAACATTCGCGCACGTTCAACCATCGCCCGTGAGAACGCAACTTCACTTTTGGGAAGTCGTCAACCTCGCGTCCTCAACGAAACCATTCCGCCCCGGACCCACGGTTTTCGTAGGTGGCATGCTGGCATTAGGGTCTGCGGTCACCGCAGCTCCCTACGGACTCGGAATTTTGGCGATGCTGATTTTGCTTGCCTTTCCCTACTTGCTTCTGACCCTCGCGGATCGATTTCTGACACGCAGATTGCGTGACTGGGGTAGTCCACTTCGGTTTGTCACGGTCTGCGCAATCTACTCGATGACGTGCGGCATCGACGCCGTTGCGGTTGGGCTCGTCAACGGACTGAGTCAGCCACTTCTGTCGCTTTTTGTTCTCTATGCGACGGTCATGGGTGCGCTCATCCTGTGGTACATCGCGACGATGTCCGGTGTACGCCGTGGCTACAACGACGTTATCCAGCAGCTGCGTGCCGTCAACGAGCAACTGGAGTGGGCGGTGGCACGCGTCAATTCGAGGTTGTGGACTGACCAGAAGGAACTGTCGCGCATCCTTCACAACGAGGTGCAGGGGGTTCTGGTCGCCACGGCCTTCAAGCTCCAGCGAGAGGTTGATGCCGGCAAGGAAATCGAAATTAACGAAAGTGAAATTCGCGCTTCAGTCTTCGCGGCACTCGACAGCCCGAATGCGCCCTCCACGGCGCCTCCCCTTGAGGAGGCACTCGTCGACGAGCGAGAACGATGGGATGGTGTGCTGCGCACCTCGTGGGACATCGACAGCGACGCCTTCGAGTGTGTGGACAACGACCGCGACGCTCGCCGAGTTATCCAAGACCTGGTCGGCGAATTTCTGACGAATTCAGTGAAGCATGGCAAGGCACACACCGCGATGATTCGGATGCGGAATACCGAACGCGGGACCGTGGATATCACTCTCACCAATGACGGTGCTCCGATGCCGACAAACAGAATTCCCGGACTGGGCACAGAACTCGCTAACTCCGTGTCGGTCTCTCTGCGACTGGTGCCCCGACGCACCGGGGTTGAGATACGACTTGAGATCCCCTGCGAGGGTCGGAATTCTCTCGATAAGAGCGCTGACGAACCTCGGTCGCATTCGTCGCGGGGTCGAATAAGCTAACGCCATGGCCGTCAACCCCGCCCTTGAAGGACGAGTATTCCCCCCGGTTCCTGCGTATCTGGTCGGTCGCGAGAAGATTCGTGAATTTGCTCGCGCTGTGCTGTCGACGAGTCCCGCCAATTTTGACGTCGAGGCAGCCCAGTCGGCGGGATATTCCGACCTCGTCGCTCCACCTACTTTTCCCATCGTCGTGCAAGAGCGCACACTTGCCCAGTTGTTAGCTGAGCCGGATGCGGGCATTGACTTCAGCCGCATTGTTCACGGAGATCAACGCTTCACCTATACCCGTCCGATCGTTGCAGGCGACGAACTCACCGCTCAACTTTCCGTGGCGTCGATCAAGAGCCTCGGTGGGCACACCATGCTCACGGCAGTGTCCGAAATAACCGACTCATCCGGGTCGCACGTGGTGACCGCGACATCCACCCTTGTCGTTCGAGGAGACGAATAATGGCACAGCTCGACACGCCCGTTGCTGTGGGGGATGAAATCCCCGTCGTTGAGTACCGACTTACTCGGGACTCACTCGTGCGCTATGCCGGCGCCTCGGGCGACTTCAATCCGATTCACTACCGGGATGACGTAGCAAAGAACGTTGGACTCCCTGGCGTTCTCGCACACGGAATGTTAACTATGGGCGTTGCGGTGCAATCGACCGTGAACTGGATTGGTGATCCCGGGCGCATCCTCGATTATCAAACTCGATTTACTCGGCCAGTGGTGGTAGACCCGGATTCTGGCGCAACGATATCCGTCGCCGGCAAGGTCGCACAGGTCGATGACGAGGCTCGCGTCGCGCGGGTCGATCTCACGGTGATTTTCAACGGAGAAACCGTCTTGGGTAAGGCGCAGGTGCAGGTTCGCCTCGTCTAGGTGTCACGCGCCGAGTCAACTTATGCGATTTTCTGAGCTCACAACCCTTGCGGTGGGTGGTGAAATATCTGAATTCATCATTGCGGTATCAACGAAGGAACTTGTCTCGGCAGCGTTGAGCGCTCGTGACGCAGGTCTACCTGTAATGGCCCTGGGCGGTGGCTCCAATTTGCTGGTCAGCGACGCCGGTTATGACGGTCGAGTTATCGCGGTGCGTACCCGAGGCGTGGATGTTGATTTCGACGCGGGCGACGCGGGCGACGCGGATGAATCGTCGGCTTCGATGAGCGTTCGCGTACGAGCTGCCGCTGGAGAGGATTGGGATGAGTTTGTTTCGTGGACGATAGACCACGGATATTCCGGTCTCGAGGCTCTCAGTGGTATTCCCGGTCGCGTCGGGGCTGCTCCAATTCAAAACATTGGTGCCTACGGGCAAGAGCTGGCTAACGTGGTGCACGGCGTCCACATTCTTGACATGGCGTCCGGTGAGGTGCGGTTCTTGGGTCGCGACAATCTCGCTTTCTCCTACCGAGACTCAGTCTTCAAACAAGGGCTTGACGCGATCGTGTTGAGCGTTGAGTTTGACCTGCAGGATGTGCGCGAATCGCGATTGTCTCGACCGATTGTGTTTGCTCAACTCGCGTCGGCCCTCGGGGTTGAGCTCGGCGAACAGGTTCCCGTGTCCCGAGTGCGCGACGAGGTTCTCGCGTTGCGCCGATCCAAGGGAATGGTTCTCGATTCGTCGGACGCCGATACTCGAAGCGCAGGGTCATTTTTCGTGAATCCAATTGTGACGACGCGGTTTGCCGGCACGCTTCCCTCTGACGCCCCTCGATTTTTTCTCGCGGGCGACACCGGCGACCGGATTCTCGAGATAGGTGCTGAAGTTCCGCCTCTCGCGGAGCCCGGGCTTGTGAAGCTCAGTGCAGCGTGGCTCATTGAAAACGCAGGTATTCCCCGCGGATTTGCTCTTCCGGGTTCCCGGGCTTCAATTTCATCGAAACACACCCTCGCTTTGACGAATCGCGGAGATGCCACTGCTGAAGAAGTCGCGGCATTGGCTCGCTACGTCAGGTCGATGGTCCAGTCACAATTTGGTGTCCTATTGCAACCTGAACCGGTGTTCATGGGAATAGAACTCTAGGTTCAGCCAAACAATTTTTGCAGGCGATGCATGCCCTCGAGTAGGGGTTCATCTCCGAGTGCATAACTGAATCGCAAATAGCCACTCGGCCCGAACGCTTCTCCGGGTACGGCGGCAACTTCGGCTTGATCAAGAATCAAGTCGGCGAGCTCAAGAGACGTTTGTGGCGTGACTCCGCCCCACGTTTTGCCGAGCAAGGCCGTCACATCCGGATACACATAGAACGCACCTTGCGGAGTAGGAGTGACGAAGCCAGGAATTTTGTTGAGCTCTGACACGATAATTTTTCTCCGACGGTCAAACGCGTCGCGCATTTGTGTGACGCATTCCTGGGGCCCGGTCAATGCCGCGAGTGCTGCACGTTGAGAAATGTTTGACACGTTGGACGAGAGGTGGGACTGCAAGTTAGCAGCCGCCTTGATGGCGTCCGCCGGGCCAACCATCCACCCGAGCCGCCAACCGGTCATTGCATATGTTTTGGCGACACCATTGACCAAGATGGTTCGATCAGCGAGAGCTGGCACGGCATCAACAATCGACACCGCAGTCACACCGTCGTAGGTGAGGTTTTGATAAATCTCGTCGCTGATGACCCACAGACCGTGTGCGTCGGCCCACTCTCCGATGGCCTTGGTTTGCTCGGGCGAATACACAGATCCGGTCGGATTCGACGGCGAAACAAACAATAGGACCTTCGTGCGCGGCGTTCGTGCGGCTTCGAGTTGATCAACCGTCACGAGGTAGTTCTGGTCGGCTCCGGCGAACACATCAACCTGGACGCCTCCGGCCAGCTTGATGGCCTCCGGGTAGGTGGTCCAATAGGGCGTCGGCACGAGCACCTCGTCGCCGGGGTCTAACAGCGTGGCAAACGACTGGTAGACGGCTTGTTTGCCCCCGTTGGTGATGATGATCTGCGAAGCATCAACACCCCAACCGCTATCGCGCATGGTTTTGGCAGCGACGGCCTCGCGTAATTCGGGAAGACCGGCGGCAGGCGTGTATCGGTAATTCTTCGGGTCTTTGACCGCGTTCAGAGCGGCGTCAACGATGTGGGCTGGGGTTGGAAAATCGGGCTCGCCCGCAGCGAAACTTATGACAGGACGACCCTGCGCTTGGAGGGACTTGGCTTTCGCATCCACTTTTAGCGTTGCAGATTCTGCGATGGAGGCGATTCGAGTCGAGATTCTCTTCAATTCGGGCACAATCTCAGTTTATGCTCTGGGCCTCGCGCACGACTCGGTTTGTGAGGACGAGTGCGAGTGACCTAAACTTGAACGCTAGTGGTTGACGTCAGCCATGCTTTAGCATGCCCTGAACAGACATGACTGCAGAGGGCGGTGGCTCAATTGGTAGAGCAGCGGTCTCCAAAACCGCAGGTTGCAGGTTCGAGTCCTGTCCGCCCTGCAAAACCTGAAAGGTAGAAGTAATGTCACAATCCGTCGCTGACGAGCCTGGCGAAGACCTCGTCGCTAAAGCGCGTCAAGATCGTGCCACGCGCAAAAATCCTTTTTCGCGCCTCGCTCTTTTCCTTCGTCAGGTCATTGGCGAACTAAAGAAAGTTGTCACCCCGACACGTCGGGAACTCATCAACTACACCATCGTGGTGCTCGTATTCGTTGCCATCATGATGGCGCTCGTGGGTGGACTTGACTGGATCTTCGGCTGGGTTGTGGTGTTTATCTTCGGAGACCCGGCCGCATCGACACCTGCCGGGTAATACGCGCTGCGCAACCAGTCCACCACCTCGACGAAACCCCCTGAGAAGAGTTCAAAAAAGATTATGGAAAACAACGATCTGAGTGAAGCAGAGCGTGACGCGCAGCAGCTTGCTGCGGCGCTGGATGCCCTGGCATCAGAGGAGTCCGCTCCCGCAGTGGAGGCGGACGAAACGTCGTACGCACGCTCAGAGGAGAATCCTCTCGAGGCCGAGGCCGCAGTCGAGGTTGACGTGGTCGAAACAGCGCCCGAGTCAGATGACCCGTATGCCGAGTTTGAGCGTGAACTCAAGGACCTTCCCGGCAAGTGGTATGTCATTCACTCGTATGCCGGATTCGAGCGCAAAGTCAAGGGCAACATCGAAAACCGCAAGAAGATCATGAGTCTTGAAGACTTCATCTTCCAGTGTGAAGTTCCGATGGAAGACGTTGTCGAGATCAAGAACGGTCAGCGCAAGATGGTCACCCGCGTGCGCATCCCAGGCTACGTTTTGGTTCGCATGGATCTCAACGAAGACAGTTGGTCGTGCGTTCGGCACACTCCTGGAGTAACAGGATTTGTCGGCAATGCCCACAATCCGACGCCGCTTCGATTCCAAGAGGCATTCAACATGCTCAAGCCGCTCGTTGAGGTCAAGGACGTCAACACGGCCAAGGCGGTCGCCGCCAAGGGTGGACTTGCGGTTGCCCGCACGCCCATTGCCGAAATCGACTTTGAAATCGGCGAAACCATCATCATCAAGGAGGGCTCGTTCGCGGGTCTGCCCGGATCCATCAGCGAAATCAAGCCGGAGAGTGGCAAGCTCACCGTGCTCGTGTCGCTGTTCGAGCGCGAGACTCCGGTCGAACTCAGCTTCGACCAGGTCACCAAGCAGTAGGGCGCACACACAAACCACCGCTGTTCAGAAAGGCTGAATCGCGGGAGAACAAGCCGGGTAGCCGGTTTGTTCGAACGAAAGGGAAAAAATGGCACCGAAGAAGAAAGTCGTTGGTCTGATCAAGCTTCAGATCAAGGCCGGAGAAGCAAACCCCGCACCCCCCGTTGGTCCCGCACTGGGTCAGCATGGTGTGAACATCATGGAATTCTGCAAGGCGTACAACGCGGCGACAGAAGGCCAGCGCGGAAACATCATCCCCGTCGAAATCTCGGTCTACGAAGACCGCTCGTTCGACTTCATCCTGAAGACCCCGCCGGCTGCCGAGCTCATCAAGAAGGCTGCGGGCGTTGGCAAGGGTTCGCCCACGCCGCACACGGTCAAGGTGGCAAAGCTCACTGACGCTCAGGTGACCGCAATCGCCGAGCAGAAAATGGCCGACCTCAACGCGAACGACATCGAGGGAGCCAAGCTCATCATCGCTGGCACGGCTCGTTCCATGGGCATCACGGTCGAGTAAGGGGAGAGATCACAATGGCACAGAAGTCAAAGGCATATCGCACCGCCGCCGAGAAGATTGAGGCTGGCAAGTTCTACACCCCCGCCGAAGCGGTTGCAATCGCTCGCGAGACGGGTTCATCCAAGTTCAACTCCACGGTTGAGGTTGCCCTCAAGCTCGGAGTTGACCCTCGTAAGGCCGACCAGATGATTCGTGGAACGGTCATGCTTCCTCACGGCACGGGCAAGACCGCCCGCGTTGTGGTGTTCGCGACGGGTCCCGCCGCTGAGGCAGCAATCGCTGCCGGAGCCGACGAGGTCGGTGGCGACGAGCTCATCGAGAAGATCGCCGCGGGGTGGACCGCGTTTGACGCGGCTGTCTCGACCCCTGAACTCATGGGTAAGGTCGGTCGTCTCGGTAAGGTTCTCGGTCCGCGTAACCTCATGCCGAACCCAAAGACCGGAACCGTCACGCCGGACGTGGCCAAGGCCGTGTCCGACATCAAGGGCGGAAAGATCGAGTTCAAAGTCGACAAGCACTCCAACGTGCACTTCATTGTCGGCAAGGCGAGCTTCTCGCAGGAGCAGTTGAACGAAAACCTCGCTGCTGCTCTCGATGAAGTTATGCGACTCAAGCCGTCGTCAGCTAAGGGCAAGTACCTTCAGCGCGCCGCGGTGTCGACAACGTTCGGTCCGGGCATCCCGCTCGACGTGTCGGTTATCTAGCATCACTCGTTTCGACGGCCCCTGACCACTCACGGTTGGGGGCCGTCGTCGTCGGTAGGCTAACTTTCGTGATTGAACAGCCCGACCACATCAAGTCGATTCCCGCGTATAAGCCTGGTCGATCGACGGTCGAGGGCTGGGACGGTCCCGTTTACAAGCTCTCGTCGAATGAGAACCCTTATCCCCCCTTGCCCTCAGTGGTGGATGCCGTGACTCGCGCCGCGACGCACATGCAGCGTTATCCCAACATGGCTGCGCCCGAGTTCCGCGCGGCTCTCGCTCGACGCCTCAACGTGCCCGAAGAGGACATCGCCCTCGGTGGAGGCTCGGTTGAGTCCGCTGCGCAAATCGTGCGCGCCTTTGCTGGTCATGGTGATGAAGTAATTTATGCGTGGCGCTCGTTTGAGGCGTATCCACTTTTGGTTAAGACAGCGGGAGCCACAGCAGTGGAGGTTCCGTTGACTCCAACGGAACATCATGATCTACCGGCGATGCTGGCGGCCATCACTGCGCGTACCCGGGTGATTTTTATCTGCACACCGAACAACCCGACAGGTACGGTCGCCGACCACGAAGAACTTCGCGAGTTTCTGAAACAAGTGCCGTCGCACATCTTGGTCGTCGTCGACGAGGCGTACACGCACTTCGTCAACGACACGACTGCGGTGCGCGGTCTCGAGATTTACCGCGAATTCGACAACGTCGTCGTGCTTCACACGTTCTCGAAGGCCTACGGTCTTGCGGGTCTTCGCCTCGGCTACACGATTGCGCGTGCCGATGTGCGCGAAGGTTTGGCCAAAACGGCGATGCCGTTCGCCGTTACCGATGTCGCTTCGGCGGCGGGTGTGGCATCGCTCGAGGCCGAAGCAGAGTTGCAGGAACGCGTCGACTTGCTTGTTTCAGAGCGCGATCGCGTCGAGGCCGAATTGGCCTTGCTGGGGTGGAACGTGCCTCCGTCACAGGCAAACTTCTTCTGGCTGGCGGTCGGTGACGAGACGGATGACGTGCAGGAACATCTGTTGCGTCACGGGGTCATCGCGCGCCCGTTCTCAGGTGTGGGCATCCGTGTCTCAATTGGTGAACCGGAGGCTAACGATGCCGTGTTGTCAGCCCTCGCGTCGTATCGCGCGTTGGTGAGCTAAGCAGTCAGTCGGCCAGCTAATTCGTGAGGCGGTGGAGCTCTCCGATGAGTCCGTTGGCGAGCCACACGAGTTCGGCGATGGCGTCGTCATCTCGTTCAATCCAGGTTGATTGGGGTTGTTCCGCGATGGGAATGAAGTTGCGGTGCTGTTCCCACACAAAAAATGTGCGCTGGGCCCCAAGCACGTACTGCTGCCAATAGACCTGGCGCAGATAGTTGCCGGGAATTTGATCCCAGCCTTTGCCAGTGGTCTTAATCTCGGCGAGTTCGAGTACGCCGTCCGAACGCATTCCAATGCCGTCGGGTGTGGCGAGGTGCCGGGTGTCGGGTTCGGAATGAAACAGCGAGGAGCTCGGTTCTATGCCCGTGCGGTCTCGAACCCACTCCGCGATGATTGGCTCGCGAGCTTTGCCGTGTTCGGTGAAGGCGTTGCCCGTAAACGTGGACGGGCGAAGTTTTTCCAGTGCAACAACAGGTATCGAGTGAATGCTTGTCAGCTTGGCCACGTCGGTCGCCGTAATTCCTCGAGCTCGCGCTTGGAGCCAGGCGTGTTCGTCGGTGCCGTCCGTGACGAGCCGGTCGAGATAGCTCGAGGTCACTGGTGTGGTCATCTGACCATTCTGGTCGGTGCGACTGTCGGTGTGCCGACGTTTGGTGACGTGGCGTGATTTTTCTCCCAACGTTGAGTGGGGGGTAGGTGACAAAATCATCGAGTTTTCATAGATAACTCATAGGGTTTTCCGCCACACTCGACTCATGACGGATTCTCTTCCCGCCCCGGTCCGACTCACTCGCGCAGATGGGTCAAAGATTCGCGTGCTCGTGGTTGACGATGAGTCGTCCCTCACGGACCTTCTTCAGATGGCGCTCAAATATGAAGGCTGGGAGGTCAAAACTGCCGCGGAAGGCATCAAGGCAGTTGCCGTCGCTCGAGAATTCCGACCTGACGCCGTTGTTCTCGATGTCATGCTTCCGGACATCGATGGGTTGCAGGTTTTGCAACGCATGAGATCAGACGGCTCCGATGTGCCCATACTTTTTTTGACCGCGAAGGATTCTCTGGACGACCGCATCGCGGGACTCACGGTCGGCGGCGACGACTACGTCACCAAACCGTTTAGCCTCGAGGAGGTCGTGGCGCGCCTCCGGGCACTGATCCGCCGTTCGACTTTGACGGCGGACGCGAACGAGAGCCCGATCATCCGTGTGGGGGATTTGGAATTGGATGAGGACTCTCACGAGGTCCGCCGTGGCACGAATCCGGTTGACCTCACCGCGACAGAGTTCGAACTTTTGCGTTATCTCATGCGGAACCCCCGCCGGGTGCTCTCCAAGACGCAGATCCTGGATCGAGTGTGGGACTACGACTTTGGCGGTAAGTCTTCGGTTGTCGAGATTTACATCTCATATTTGCGAAAGAAGGTGGATCTCGACGGCTTCGTTCCAATGATTCACACGGTGCGGGGCGCCGGATACATGCTCAAGGCAGGCGAATAGCCCGTGGCGATAAAGCCATGGACCCTCAAACGACGACTCACCATAACGGTTGGTGGGCTCCTCGCTCTGGCTACCGTGCTCATTGGACTCGTCAGTGTGATTGCGTTGCGCGGGTTTCTCGTTGATCGACTCGACCTGCAGTTGCAACAGACCATCGAACGATCTCAAGCCGCGGTTCGTGACCCAAACAGACATCCGAACGACCGTGGCGGCGATTCAGATCGAGCTCAGGGTGCACTTCTCGCGCCGGGTCAACAGTCGGGCACACTCGTGGCCGTCGTGAGCAAGACGACCGGTGTGAGTGCGGGCCTTTTGACCAAAAACGGTGACATCGACGTGGTTGACGTCACGGCCCTCGATCGACTCAAGGACCAAAAGTTAGGGGCGCGTCCTCAATCCATCACAATCGCGGGCGTGGGCGAGTATCGAATCACTGCGGTGAATGCGAGTGGTGGCGAGAAACTCGTCATCGGATTGCCACTCACGGAGGTTGATGCCGCGACGGCCCAACTCATTCTGGTTACGTTGGTGGTCTCTGGGCTCTGTCTCGTGGGAACCGTGGTCGCAGGTCGGGCGCTGGTTGGACTCGAACTGCGACCGCTTGAAACGGTCGTTGCAACGGCAACGCGCGTTAGCCGATTGCCCCTTGATCGTGACGCTCGTGGCCTCGACGGCATTGATTTACCCGAAGGCGACGACCGAACCGAGGTTGGGCGAGTAGGAAATGCCGTGCGAACGATGCTGGGTCATATCGGTAAGGCCCTGGCTGCACGTCAAGCGAGTGAGGACAAAGTTCGACAGTTCGTCTCCGATGCCAGTCACGAGTTGCGTACCCCGCTCGCGTCGATTCGTGGCTACGCGGAATTGACTCGACGAAGTGGAGTCAAGCTCCCCAAAGACACCGCACACTCTCTGGCACGCATCGAGTCAGAAGCGACCCGCATGACCGCCCTCGTCGAAGACCTGTTGTTGCTCGCGCGACTCGATGAAGGAAGAGAATTGGAGGCGCGCCCGGTAGACCTCACTCGAACGATTGTCGATGCAGTGTCGGATGCGCATGCAGCCGGTCCGGATCACGTGTGGCGAGTCGAGGTTCCGGACAAGCCGGTCACCGTCGTCGGCGACTCCGCGCGACTGCATCAGGTCATCGTCAACCTATTGGCTAACGCCCGGGTGCACACGCCCGCCAAATCGATCGTGACAGTCGAATTGGCCGAAACCGAATCGACCGTCACGATGAGCGTCACGGACAACGGCCCTGGAATTAGCCCCGGGCAGATACCCACGTTGTTTGAGCGGTTCAGTCGGGGAGATTCATCTCGAACTCGGGCAACGGGAAGCACCGGTCTGGGTCTCGCGATTGTGCACGCGGTCGTAACCGCTCACCACGGATCGGTCGACGTTGTCTCGCGAAAGGGACAAACAGTGTTTACCATCACGTTGCCTCGTGGCGGGATCGACTCCTAGAAGCGAGGGCTCGCGGGTTCGGTGAGCTGATAACCGCGATCAACCTCGAGGATGTCGGTTGTTGGAGCATCGCTAAAGGATGAAATGAGCGTCGTCGGCAAAGACACTGCGAGTGCCCCCCACGAGCACGCGTTGGAGATTCCCGCGCGCAAGTCGAGTGGAGCAAGCTCGTGATGATCACGCCCTCCATCGGAATGGATGACGGAGTTCAAGAATCCGGCCATAAACGCGTCTCCGGCTCCCGTGGTGTTGATCACCGCAGGCGCAGTCGCGCGACCCCAGACAACGTCATCTGCTGTGATGCCGAGAGCACCGTCACCGCCGAGGCTCACCAGGGCAATCTCGATACCGGCGTCAATCAGTTCACGCCCCGCATCAATCGCTTCGCCCAGAGTTGCCAGCGGTCGGCCAACGAGCGAGGCAAGTTCGTCTGCGTTCGGTTTGATCAAGTTGACGTGACCGCTGCGCGACCAATGCATGAGTTCGGGACCGGAGGTGTCCAGACCCACTCGAGCACCCATCTCTCGGGCGCGATCAAAGAGCTCCGTCAGGTCGATGGGTTGGCCATCCTCGCTCATCTTCGGGTGCATGCCTGAAACTACGAGCCAATCAGCGCTCATGTCATTGACCTGTTCAAGCGTCAGTTCGACGACGTTGCGCCAGTCTTCGGCGCTAAAGGGGTAGGGATTTTGGTTGATGTTAGTTGTGCGTCCGCCTCGTTCAACGACTGTCGTGTTCACGCGCACGCGTCCCGCAACCGGCATGATGCGCAAAATTTGCGGAAACGGGGTGGAGAAAAGGAGGTACTGGTCTTGAACACCGATCGGCAGGATGCCCGCGACGGGCTGCTTGGCCAGGTGCAAGGTGCGCGCGACATTGAGGCCTTTGCCACTCATGTACTCGTGAACCTCGTAGGCGCGGTTGACCTTGCCGGCGGTCAGGGTTTCGGCCAAATACGTGCGGTCAAGCACGGGTGCCGGGGTCAAAGTCACAACTGCATTCACGCGTAGACGACCTATCTCACATGGGCACACTGAGGGGCAGATGTGTGCCATGGACGAACAAAGGGAGGGAGATTTCAGTCTACCGATTTGGTGTGGACTCCCCGAATCCCCTAACGTGGAGGGGTACCAAAGACCGCTGGTCACGTGTGACTTGTTTACACGGCTAAGGCTCTCACTCATGAGGCACCCGCGCAGGTGAAGAACTACGCTGTGCAGTTTTCTGCCGGCCACGCTCTGACGTCTGCGTCAGGGCTTTTTTGTTTGAGGTCACTACCCACGGTCTTCGGTCGGTCCACGAGCACCCGCTCGCGGTCACGTAACAACCATTAGGAGAGCCATGGCGAACAAGGAAGCCTCGGTCGCCGAACTTACTGGACTGTTCCAGAGTTCGACCGCCGTTCTGCTTACCGAGTACCGCGGTCTCACGGTTGCTCAGCTCAAAGAGCTGCGCAAGGGTATCCGTGCAGACGCGACGTACGCCGTGGTGAAGAACACGCTGACCAAAATTGCTGCCGCCAAGGCAGGAATCGAAGGTCTCGACGACCAGCTCGCCGGTCCGTCCGCCATTGCATTCGTGCATGGCGACGCGATCAACGTGGCAAAGTCTCTGCGTGCCTTCGCCAAGGCCAACCCTCTGCTCGTGTTGAAGGGCGGCTATTTCGATGGCCGTGTCATCGACGCCGCCGAGGTCAACAAGCTGGCCGACCTCGAGTCGCGGGAAGTGCTGCTGGCGAAGTTCGCCGGTGCCGCCAAAGCCTCGCTGTTCGGTGCTGCCTACCTGTTCAACGCACCGCTCTCGAAGGCCGTTCGCACGGTCGACGCGCTGCGTGCAAAGCAAAACGGCTAGCACCCGCTAGCTCAATAATTCACCCCATCCAACAAGGAGAAAATCATGGCTAAGCTCACCACCGAGCAGCTCATCGAAGCTTTCAAGGAGCTCTCGCTCATCGAACTCAGCGAGTTCGTCAAGGCTTTCGAGGAGACCTTCGAAGTTACCGCAGCAGCTCCCGTTGCTGTTGCTGCTGCCGCTCCGGCTGGCGGCGGCGCAGGCGCCGAGGCTGCTGAAGAGAAGGACGCCTTCGACGTCGTTCTCGAGAACGCCGGCTCAAACAAGATTGCCGTCATCAAGGAGGTCCGCACGCTGACCAACCTCGGACTCGGCGAAGCGAAGGCACTCGTCGACGGCGCACCCGCGACCGTTCTCGAGGGCGCCAAGAAGGATGCCGCCGACAAGGCAAAGGAAGTCCTCGAGGCTGCCGGCGCAACGGTTGTTCTGAAGTAGTCTTCGCGACTCACACGCGTCTCGGCGTCATCCCTTTTGGGATGGCGCCGTTTCGCGTAAAAATCCCAAACTGGCTAACCGCCCGTGACGAGCAACAAGATTAGCCAGGCGTTGAGCGCAATCAGCAGCACGGCGGCGGCAATCGCGGCGATAGTCGTGAGCCGCGAGTTTGTGAGCGTGCCCATTGTTGCGGTGTTGCTGGTGAAGCGGATGAGCGGCACCAGCGCGAGCGGAATTGCGAATGACAACACGACTTGCGAGAGCACGAGCATCCACACCGGATCGGCGCCGATGGCGAGTAAAACCAGCGCGGGCACCAGGGTGACCGTGCGACGAACCCACAGTGGAATCGACACGCGAATGAGTCCGTGCATGATGTCTGCTCCGGCATAACTCGCGACGGACGACGACGCGAGCCCTGACGCAAAAAGAGACAGTGCGAACAGTGTGGCGATGACAGTTCCCAGCGTGGTCGTCAAGGACGCATAAATCTGCGTAAGGTCGGGTGTCGCCCCGTTTTCCACGAGCGGAGCAAGATTGGCTGCGCCGACAATCAGCATCACCAAGTTGATGATGCCAGCCGTTGCGAGGGCGAGCGTGACGTCGACTCTCGTCGCGCGCAAGGCTCCACGTCGCGCGGAGGTTGGCATGCCGACGAAGCGATCGCGCACAAGCGCCGAATGCGCATAAATTGCGTGCGGCATGACGGTCGCCCCCACAATCGAAGCAGCCAACAACACGGAGCCTGTTCCCTCAAAGCGTGGAACGACGCCCGTTGCGACCTGCCCCCAATTCGGGGAGTTGACGGTCAGAGCGACAACGAACCCGACCGCGATGACGACGAGAAGGGAGATGATTGCTCGCTCGAAGGCACGAATGCTCACACGGTTGTGTAGCGCAAGAATGGCCAGCGAGACGCCACCCGTAATCGCGCCGCCAAGAAAAAGTGGAAGTCCAAACAGTAGGTTGAGCGCGATGGCGCCACCAATGATTTCGGCGATATCCGTTGCCATGGCCGCGACTTCTGCCTGCAGCCAGAATGTGATGCGCGCGCTTCGTGAGCGGATGCTCGAACCAATGTGCTCTGTCAGACTACGGCCAGTGGCAAGACCCAGTTTTGCCGAAAGGTACTGCACTAGCCACGCGATGGCATTGGCCGCGATGACGACCCAGACAAGCAAGAATCCGTACTTTGCCCCGGCCGTCATGTTGCTGGCGACATTGCCCGGGTCGAGATAGGCGACTCCTGCAACCAGCGCGGGCCCGATGAGGGGCGAGATTCGCTGCGCAGTCTTCACGCGTTCCACCCTAGAGTGGTAGCGTCAGCCCATGCGCATTCTTCTTGTGGGTTCTGGTGGAGTCGGCGACGCGATTGCCAAAATCGCCGCGCGACGCTCGTTCTTTGAGCTCATGGTGGTGACGGATTACGACCTTACTCGGGCCGAGAACACGATCGCCTGGCTTCGTGAGCGGCACGGATCAGACATGGTGGATGGTCGATTCGTCGCAGACCGCATTGATGCGAGTGACGCGACGAATGTCGAAGTAGTGGCGCGTCGTCACGGTGCGACGCACGTCATGAACGCGGTGGAACCGTCGTTTGTGCCGCACGTGTTCGCTGGTGCGCTCGCCGCCGGCGCCGATTACCTCGATATGGCGATGTCACTGTCGCACCCGCACCCGGAAAACCCGTTCAGTGAAACGGGTGAAAAGCTCGGTGACGCCCAATTTGCGACGCATGCCGATTGGGAATCGAGTGGGCGCCTTGCGCTGGTCGGCATGGGCGTCGAGCCCGGGTTGTCTAACGTGTTCGCGCGGTATGCCTGTGATCACTTGTTCAGCGAGGTCAACGAGCTCGGCACGCGCGATGGCGCGAATCTCGTCGTGCGCGACGATGATGGCAACGAGATTTTTGCACCGAGTTTCAGCATCTGGACCACCATTGAGGAGTGTCTGAACCCACCGGTGATTTGGGAGGCGGATCGCGGCTGGTTCACGACTCCGCCGTTCAGCGAGCCGGAGGTCTTTGACTTTCCCGAAGGCATTGGTCCCGTCGAGTGCGTCAATGTCGAGCACGAAGAAGTTCTGATGATGCCACGATGGCTCAAGGCCAAGCGAGTCA
>JBMOEY010000012.1:0-28247 GCA_049314515.1 Microbacteriaceae bacterium | reverse complement strand
ATGGTCGCACCGACACGTTCGACGGCGACCCCAACGGATTCTGGCTCGGACCCACCCTGATTGACAACGTCAAAACCAGCAGCAAGGTCTACACCGACGAAATCTTCGGACCCGTGCTCTCGGTCGTACGCGTGAAATCGTACGACGAAGGTGTTGCACTAATCAACAACGGTGCGTTCGGAAACGGCACGGCCATCTTCACCAACGACGGTGGCGCAGCCAGGCGTTTCCAAAACGAAATCGAAGTCGGCATGATCGGCATCAACGTGCCTATCCCCGTACCGGTGGCCTACTACTCATTTGGTGGCTGGAAGAACTCCCTCTTCGGCGACACCAAAGCACACGGCGCCGAAGGCGTGCACTTCTTCACCCGCGGCAAAGCCATCACCAGCCGCTGGCTCGACCCCAGCCACGGCGGCATCAACCTCGGATTCCCCCAGAACTAACCAACAACATTGCGCGCGAACGCAACCGACCAAGGAGACTCGAATGTCTGAATCCCCCCTGCTTCACCCCGCCGACAACGCGAGCGTTCGCGAAGCCGATATGGGCAGCGTCTTTCACTCGTGGTCCGCTCAAGGTGCCATCGCGCCGTTTGTCATCGCCGGTGGCAAGGGCAGCCGCATCTGGGACTACGAGGGCAACACCTACCTCGACTTCTCGAGCATGTTGGTCAACGTCAACATCGGTCACCAGCACGAAAAAGTAATTGCGGCCATCAAGGCCCAGGCGGATGTGCTCACCACGGTTGCACCGGCACACGCGAACAACATGCGCGCGTTAGCTGCGCAGAAAATCCTGTCCAAGGCGCCCAAGGGTTTCAGCAAGATCTTCTTCACCAACGGTGGCGCGGATGCCAACGAGAACGCTATTCGTATGGCGCGCATCCACACCGGGCGCGACAAGGTCATCTCGTTCTACCGCTCATACCACGGCAACACCGGGTCAGCCATTGTGTCGACAGGCGATTGGCGGCGCATCCCGAACGAATATGCCCGCGGGCACAAGCACGTGTTTGGCCCCTACTTGTACCGTTCGGAATACTGGGCCACGACCCCGGAGCAAGAGTCAGAGCGCGCCTTGCACTTCTTGGAGCGCACGATTGCGGCAGAGGGCCCGACAGGCATCGCGGCCCTGCTCATTGAGTCGGTGCCTGGAACGGCCGGCATTCTCGTGCCACCGCCCGGGTACCTCGCTGGTGTTCGTGCCCTCTGCGACAAGTACGGCATCCTCTTGATTCTCGATGAGGTCATGGCTGGTTTTGGCCGCACGGGCGAATGGTTTGCGTTCAACAAGTACGACGTCGTGCCCGACCTCATCACTTTCGCCAAGGGCGTCAACTCGGGCTACATCCCGGTCGGCGGAGTGATCATCAGCGACCCCATCATTCGCACCTTTGACGAGAAAGTTTTTCCGGGTGGGCTCACCTATTCCGGACACCCGCTCGCATGCGCGAGCATCATCGCCACAATCGATGCGATGGAAGATGAGAAGATCGTCGAGAACGCTGAGCACATCGGGGAAACCGTTCTCGGACCCGGTCTCGAGGCGCTCAAAGCAAAGCACGCGGTCATCGGTGACGTGCGGGGCTCTGGCGTGTTCTGGGCCGTCGAGTTCGTCACCGATCACGCAAGCAAAGCACCGGTCGATGCGGCGTGGATGGGCAAGCTCAAGAATGCACTGCTGGCGCACAAGCTCCTCCCGTTCATGGCCGACAACCGTCTGCACGTGGTGCCGCCGTGCGTGGTGACCGAGGATGAGGCGCGCGAAGGACTCGCGATCATCGACGCGGTGTTGGGCGAGCTGAGCTAGGTCTCGCCCACTCAGGAGACGAAAAAAGCCACCCCGATGGGGCAGCTTTTTTCGTACCCCCAGTGGGACTCGAACCCCGCCCCTACTGGACTGGCTACGAATGCGATGCATTCGTCACGCCACCAGCGGGGGCCCGAGAGTAGGTCTCGCCCACTCAGGAGACGAAAAAAGCCACCCCGATGGGGCAGCTTTTTTCGTACCCCCAGTGGGACTCGAACCCACACTGGAGCGATTTTAAGTCGCCTGCCTCTGCCATTGGGCTATGGGGGCCCGTCATTTTGGTTGCCCCGACAGGCTACCGAACTCGAATCGCGTATTCCTCAAATGAGGCGCGCGGCGTCTTGTATGCGGTGAGCGACGCGATGTCGCGACCTAGGAAGAAGTTGTTGATCCAACCCCAGATCACGCGCACCTTGCGCTCGAAGGTGGGCATGGCAAGCCCGTGATACCCACGGTGGGCCAACCAAGCCAAGTATCCCGTGAGCACTAACTTGCCCGATTGGAATACGCCGATGTTGAGACCGAGACCAGCGACGACACCGAGGTTGTAGTGGACATAATCCCGAACGCTCTCACCGCGGATATCCGCAGTGATGTTCTTGGCCAGGAGTTTGGCCTGACGCACCGCGTGCTGCGCGTTGGGCACACAAAAACCGCCAACTCCGCCGCCCGAAAGGTCTGGTACGGCCGTCGCATCCCCGGCACCCCACGCCCCCTGAAGTGGCCCGCTTTCACCTTCAACGCGCAGGTCGGCACGCATACGCAAGCGACCACGCTCATCAAGCGGGAAGTCCGTGTGACCTAGCGCGGGGTTGGCCATCACGCCGGCCGTCCAAATGATGAGGTCGGCATCGAAACTCTCGCCCGTCGAGAGCTCAATCTTTCCGTCCGCGGCAGAACGAAGCTGCGTGTTGAGGTGAACCCGAGCGCCACGTTGGGCGAGGTTCTTGAGCACCCACTGGCTGGTCTTGAGCGACACCTCGGGCATGATGCGGTCCATCGCCTCGATGAGGTGAAAATGGGTGTCGTCAAAAGTTATCTCAGGGTAATCCTTGAGGATGGCACTGGCCAGAGAGCGAAGCTCGGCAAAGATTTCGATGCCGGCAAAGCCACCACCGATAACGACCACGGTGAGCAGACGATCGCGTTCCGGTCCGGGCGGGAGCCCCGCTGCCTTGTCGAAGTCGTTAAGCATGCGGTCGCGCACGTAAATGGCTTCTTCAATGGTTTTCAGGCCGATGGCTTTTTCGGCAACGCCCGGAATGGGAAAGGTGCGCGAAACGGAACCTGCCGTGTAAACGATGTGGTCATATTCCAGTGCATACTCGGCACCCGTCTCGGGAGTTACGACGGCTGACTTCTTCTTGTGGTTAATCGCTGTGACCTTCCCGGCCACGATGTGCGTTTTCTTGAGGTGCGAGCGCAGGGGAACAATGGCGTGCCGGGCCTCGATTGAGCCGGCAGCAATCTCCGGCAAGAAAGGCTGGTACGTCATGTAGGGGCGAGGGTCGACGAGGGTGACCTCGGCCTCTCCGTGGCGGAGCCACTTTTCGAGCTTCCACGCGGTGTAAAAACCGGCATAACCGCCACCGACAATCAGGATTTTTGGCACAGTAAAGCTCCAGCTAGTTTGAGGGAGGGAGTTCATCGTCAGCGGGAGGCGTTCGACGAGGAAACAAACGCCGGGCAACAGTAATGGACCCGAGCGTTATAAGAATACCGAATCCCAGAAGGAACATTGACGGCACCACGGCTTGCGTGAGTTCATACTGCGACACGCTCGCAAAGGGTCGACCCGAAGTGGGTAGAGGGAGCGGCGTGCTCGTCATCGTCGTCATCGGTGTGCTTGTCGAGGGCGCCCGTCGGTACATCGTGATCCACTCGGCGAGGTCACCGAGTGGATTTTTCACGACCGGTGCAACGTCGGCGTTCACCGCAGCGTCGGCGTTGATCAAACCGTGGCCATAAATCGCGGGGTCACCCGTGGCGGTGGCCGTTGACGTGACGCGGTTGATGACGTTCGCGGCATCGAGCTCGGGATGAGCAGCTCGCACGAGTGCAACGAGCCCCGCGACGATGGGTGATGCGCCACTCGAGCCAGCCCATGACACGACCGAGCCTCGAGCATTCACTCCGATGAGCTCCTCGGCCGGCGCGGCCACGCCAATCGTGATGCCCTGCGTTGACGCTTGCTGGCTCGCTTCGCCCTGGCGATCGACACCTGCCACAGTCAGCACGCCGGGAATCGTCGCGGGCGCCCCAACTTCGTCAGTACCCTGAGCGCGGTTGCCCGAGGCGGCAACAATCACCACGTTATGTTCGGCCGCATAAAGAAACGCGTCATCCCAGCTTTCTGGCCAGCTCAGGCTCCCTCGGGTAATCGACATATTAATGACGGTTGCTCCCTGATCCACCGACCATCGAACGGCTTGCGGAATCTGATCGTCAAACGGCACGGGAGCATCCGGGTCGATTGAGATGGATGCGCTCAGCAATTGCGCACCTGGTGCCGTGCCGATCATCCCATCACCATCACCCTCGCCACGGGCGGCGAGAACCGAGGCCACGAGGGTGCCGTGATTCGGTGACGGTCCGACAGGTGTGCGCCCGTCGGCACTGCCTTGACCCGAGAAGTCGGCGCCGCCCACGACAGCCCCAGCGAGCTCGGGAACATCCGCGATTCCAGAGTCAATGACCGACACGAGAACGCCATCACCCGTGGTAGACGCCCAGGCCGAGGTGAAGCCATAGTCGGTGAGCCAGTACTCCCTATCCCGCGTCCAGTCGGCCACCGCGGGTAGCACCGGAATGAGCACCAGACCTGCGGCGATGGTGGCGACAAGAGACGCGAATCTGAGCCGTTGGCGGCCTCGCCCGTTGTCAATCGTCACGCGAACCTCAAGCGTCATGCGAACCGTCCGGCGCAGTGTCCAGTCCATAATCTCGGCATTCACACACATCGGGCGACCAGTCGCCCCGAGCCAAAGCTAGGTCGCCGACGGGGTTCACGTTCGGGCCAACCGCGAGCGCATGACCTGCGAGTGCGTGCAAACATTTCACGCGTTCAGGCATTCCGCCCGCAGACACGTTTGCCAATTCATCGACGGCAAGGATGCTCTCGCGATCGCTCACGTACTGCTCATGTGCGCGCGCATACTGGTCGCGCATCTCACCGTCGACTTCGAGAAGTTCGGCAAACTCAACCATGACGTGCGTCGCCTCAAGATCGCTCATCGCCGCGGTTGCCGCCGGATGAGTCAAGTAATACAGGGTGGGAAACGGCGTACCATCGGCGAGACGCGGGTTTGTCGCCACGACAGTGGGGGCGCCGCAAACACATCGTGCGGGAATCCCGATGACATCGCGAGCCGGGCGTCCGAGTTGCGCCGAGACAATGGCGATGTCTCGCTCGGTTGCCGGTTCAAACGGAGGACGCATACGTCAATTGTTGCGCGAATACGCGGACGTCACTTCTCCCCTGTCACCGCGTCCATCTGGGCTGGTGTCGGATCGCTCAGTCCGGCAACAACCACTGAGGTGAGTAGCCCGTGCACCCAGTCGACGTCGGTGTGCGTGAGGTCTGCCGACACGGTGCGAACACGATCCTTTTCGGACGTCACATCGTTGATCACCAAATAGCTGGTCTCGCCGGGCATCACATAAAACAGCCGGTCGCGCGCTTGCGCCCGAATGTATGCCGGGTCGTTCCATCGGGCGCGTTGCGTGGTGAGCGCATCCAACGTAGCGTTCTTCTGGTCGAGCTGCGCCTGCAAATCTGCGACCTGCTGCCGCTGTTCGAAAAGCGTGCGGAGTGGGTTAGACAGCACGACAACGCCGAAAACCACGAGTACGAGACAGAGCAAGGTCGCCCCCGACATATGTAGCGACGACGTCCACGTTAACACAAGCTCGCGAGCGTCAGCAACGCTCACTCGTGACAACGGGCGTTTTGCCATGTGCGAAAAGTTCCTTTCGAAAGGCGAGTTACGCCGTGAAGCGTGGGAAGGCGCTTCGTCCGGCATACAGGGCGGCGTCACCCAATTCTTCTTCGATGCGTAACAACTGGTTGTACTTGGCAACCCGTTCGCTTCGCGCCGGCGCACCCGTCTTGATTTGACCGCAGTCTGTGGCGACCGCGAGGTCGGCAATCGTCGTGTCTTCGGTTTCACCCGAACGATGAGAGAGAATCGCAGTCATCCCCGAGCGTTGCGCAAGCGCGACTGCGTCGAGAGTCTCGGTGAGAGTGCCGATTTGGTTCACCTTGACGAGGATCGAGTTGCCGGCACCCCGGGCAATGCCGTCTGCGAGGCGCTTGGGGTTGGTCACGAAGAGGTCATCTCCGACGAGCTGGAGTTTCGACCCGAGTTGCTCGGTCAGGTGCACCCATCCTTCCCAGTCATCTTCGGCGAGCGGGTCTTCAATCGACACGAGCGGGAAGGCGGCGGCGAGGTCGGCGTAGTACTCCGACATTTGCGCCGCCGTGCGCTTCTTGCCCTCAAAGTTGTACGTGCCACCGGAGAAGAACTCAGTCGAGGCGACATCGAGAGCAAGCGCAACATCTTTGCCCGGCGTGAGGCCCGTCTGAGTGATGGCTTCGACGATGAGTTCAAGGGCCGCGCGATTGTTCGGCAGTTCGGGCGCGAACCCACCTTCATCGCCGAGACCGGTCGCGAGACCTCGGCTCGCGAGAAGTGACTTGAGCGAGTGGTAAACCTCGACACCCCAACGCAGGGCTTCACTGAACGTGGGTGCACCGAGCGGCACGGCCATGAACTCTTGAATGTCGACACCGGTGTCGGCGTGCGCACCTCCGTTGATGATGTTCATGAGCGGCACCGGGAGCGTGTGAGCGTTGGGACCACCGATGTATCGGAAGAGGGGCAGGTCGGCTGAATCTGCCGCGGCTTTCGCCACCGCAAGGCTCACGCCGAGAATGGCGTTGGCGCCGAGCTTTTTCTTGTTGTCTGTAGCGTCAAGCTCAATCATTGCGTCATCAATCACGCGCTGCTCGGTGGCGTCGAAACCAACAATGGCGGGCTCGATGTCTTTGATGACATTGGCGACAGCCTTTTGCACGCCCTTTCCGAGGTAGCGCTTCTTGTCGCCATCGCGCAATTCGTACGCCTCGAAGGCGCCGGTGGATGCACCGGACGGCACCGCGGCCCGCGCGGCCGTGTTGTCATCGAGCAGAACCTCCACCTCAACGGTGGGGTTGCCGCGAGAATCGAGAATTTCGCGCGCGTTGAGGGCAATGATGTCGGCCACTACAGACTCCTAGGTAGAAAAAGACGATGAGAGGGAGGGATGTTCGACCCCAATTCTACCGGTGGGCTCAGGCGAGAGGCTTGCGCGTGAGGTCGGCGAATGTGGTGGCGTGCGCATCCACGAATGCAAAATGAGTGAATCCCGAAGCGGCGGCCCGGTCGAGAATCGGGGTGAGGTTTTTCGCGCGACGCTCGAGGCGCACGCGCTCCCCCGAGGCGACGGCCTGAGACTTGATTCGAGCAAGCGTTTCGAGGGTGAGCCCGTCTCCGGGAATCGCGCCAACCGACGGTGCGTCGTGCACGAGAACCACGCCGCCTCGCACCGACTCGTCGTCGGGAAGCAAATCGACGATGCGTTCAAACCCGATGGAGAAACCCGCGGCAGGTACGTCAATCCCCAGGAATCGACCAATCATGCCGTCGTATCGTCCGCCACCACCGACCGACGAGCCAGATTCCGGATGCGCAATCTCAAAGATCGTGCCCGTGTAGTAGCCCATACCGCGCACGAGTGTCGGGTCGAAGCGCACCTGCACACCGTCGGGTAACTCGGTCAATGCATTCGCGATTGTTTCGAGTGACGCAACGGCCTCCGGGTCGATTCCGTCGGGGAGGACCGCGAGAATGTCGGCCGTCGTGAGTGGCACGCCTCCACCGGTGAGGTGCGGCTCAATCTTCTCCAGGAAGCCACCGAGCACAGCTGCCGAATCCGGTCCAAACTCGGTGAGTTCGGCAACGACACCCGCGACTCCGATTTTGTCGAGTTTGTCAATTGTGATGAGAGCGGATTCTCGGCGCTCTGTCGCGACACCGCAGTAGTCGAGCAGACCAAACAAGATGCGGCGGTCGTTCAGCCGGATGGTGCAACCGTTCAGACCCAAGGCACTCAGCGTTGCCGACGTGGCGGTGATGAGCTCGACCTCAGCGAGGGGGCCCGGTTCGCCAATGATGTCGATGTCGGCCTGAACGAACTGGCGGTAGCGGCCCTTTTGTGGGCGCTCGGCACGCCAGACCGGAGCAATTTGAATGGCGCGAAAAACGCTGGGCAGGTCGGCCCGGTTCGTCGCATAAAACCTGGCCAAGGGCACCGTCAGGTCGAACCTCAAGCCGAGATCGGCCAGGTCGTGAGCGTCACCGGATGCGTGTGCCGCAGCCAAATCGTCAGCGGTCAGGCCACGCTTGAGCACGCTGAAGGACAGTTTCTCGTTGTCTCCGCCGAGGCCGGAGTGCAAGCGCTCGTAGTCCTCAACAACCGGCGTCTCAATTTCTTCGAAACCGTGCGCGCTGTAGGTCTGGCGAATCACGGCCAGTGCGCGTTCGCGGCGCGCCTTCTCGGCGGGGAGAAAATCGCGCATTCCGCGCGGGGCCGTCACGTTGTTCGCCATGCCCCCATCATCCCACGCGCGCAGTAAGGGGCTCATTAGCGCGCAAGGTCGTCATGTGGTTACTCAGCCTCGCGAATGTCATCTTGGAGCCCTCGCAAGGCGCCGCGCAATGCGCGCTCGGCATCGAAACCCTGTCCTCGTGCCGACGCCACGAGAGCGAGCAATGCGGCGCCGAGTTCCGCTTCATCGCCAAATTGAAACGGCGAGGGACCGTCGAGCGACACGACACCGAGTTTGTCTGCCTTGCCGAGCAACTTATCGGCAAGTAGAAGTGCGGGCATCCCGTGCGGGACCCCGTCGAGCGTGGAGGACCGATCCGACTTTTCCTCACGCTTGAGTTGCTCCCACACCGCCACCACTTCATCGGGGGTGCCGGCCTGAACATCACCGAAGACGTGCGGATGGCGCGACCGCATCTTTGCGCTCGTGTTGCGGGCAACATCGTTGATGTCAAAGTCTTCACCGTGCGTTTTTCTCGCGATGTCGGCGTGAAAGAGCACCTGATAGAACACGTCACCAAGTTCTTCGAGCAAGTCGTCGCGATTGCCCGACTCGATGGCATCAATGAGTTCGTAGGACTCTTCGATGAGGTAGCGCACGAGCGACTCGTGTGTTTGCTCCGCGCACCACGCGCATCCGTCTGCCGACCGCAGTTGATCGATGATGACCGATAGTTCGTTGATTTCGTCTGACGACGATTCGGAAAAGATGGGGCTGCTCATCAGGTTCCCTCCCAGGTGCAGCCCCATCTTCTCACTCGCAAGGAGCGCCTTCATGGAAGGACTCTCCCGCCGGACGAGTCCCGCCGACCAGAGACATGGTCAGCGGGACTCGTGCTTAGAGCGTCGCCGTTTTCAAGCGGCGACGAAGTGCCTGAAGTTGCTTCGTCATTTCGACCGGGAGCCGGTCGCCGAAAATGGAGAAGTACTCTTGGGTCGAGTCGCACTCGGCCAACCACCGTTCGGGTTCCACCCGGAACAGCTTGGTCATCGCTCCGCGGGGCATCTCGAGCCCTTGGAGGTTGAGCGACCCACGCGCCGGAACGTAACCGATAGCGGCCTCGTACGTCTTCGCGGTGTTGTCAATTCGGCGACAAATCCATTCGAGAACGCGTGAGTTTTCGCCAAAGCCGGGCCACAGGAACGACCCATCGTCATCCTTGCGGAACCAGTTGACCTGGAAAATCTTCGGTGCGTTCTTTCCGAGTTTGCGACCGATGTCCAGCCAGTGACCCCAGTAATCGCCCATGTTGTAACCACAGAAGGGAAGCATGGCGAACGGGTCGCGGCGCAAATCGCCCACCGTCCCTTCCGCGGCAGCGGTCTGTTCGCTCGACATGGTTGCTCCCATGAACACACCGTGCTTCCAATCGAAGGCCTGGGCCACGAGAGGAACGTTGGTTGCCCGGCGTCCACCGAAGATAATCGCGTCGATTGGCACTCCGGCGGTCTCGAACCAATCGTTCGACAGCGTGGGGCACTGTTCGACGGGCACGGTAAACCGCGAGTTGGGATGAGCGGCCGGACGACCCGAGCTGGGTGTCCAGTCCTCGCCCCGCCAGTCGATGAGGTGCTCGGGCACGTTGTCTGTCATGCCCTCCCACCACACGTCGCCGTCGTCCGTGAGTGCGACATTAGTGAAGATGGTGTTTCCCCACATCGTGTTCATTGCGACTTCGTTCGTGCGGTATCCGGTGCCCGGAGCCACGCCAAAGAAGCCCGCCTCGGGGTTGATCGCGAAGAGGCGTCCGTCTTTGCCGGGGCGCAGCCAGGCAATGTCATCACCGATTGTTTCTACGGTCCAGCCCGGAATAGTCGGGGTAATCATGGCGAGGTTGGTTTTGCCGCAGGCCGAGGGGAATGCTGCGGCCACGTGGTACACCTTGCCCTGAGGATTGGTCAGCTTGAGCAGCAGCATGTGCTCAGCGAGCCAGCCTTCCTGCTTGCCCATGAACGAGCCGATGCGCAAGGCAAAACACTTTTTCGACAGCAGGGCGTTGCCGCCATAGCCCGAACCGAACGACCAGATTTCTCGTGACTCGGGAAAGTGACAAATGTACTTGGTGGGGTTGCTCGGCCACGGCACGTCATCGATGGTGTTTCCGAATACGTCTTCGAGGGGCATCCCGACCGAGTGCACGGCGGGAACCCAGTTGGTTTCGTCGTCGATAAGGTGCAGCACGTCGGATCCCATGCGTGTCATGATGCGCATGTTGAGCACGGCGTAGGGCGAATCAGTCAGCTGGATGCCCACCTGCGAGATCGGGCCGCCGAGTGGGCCCATCGAGAACGGAACGACGTACATCGTGCGACCGCGCATGCTGCCGTCAAACAGGGTACGCAACTCGTCGTTCATCAGGTCCGGGTCGCGCCAGTTATTGGTCGGACCGGCATCCGCTTCATTAACCGAGCAGATGAAGGTGCGGTCTTCGACGCGCGCGACGTCGTTGGGGTCGCTGCGCACCAGAAAGCTGTCGGGTCGCAACTCCGGATTGAGTGGCGTCATGACACCCTGGTCGATGAGCATGCGTGAGAGTTCGTACCATTCCGCCTGGCTACCGGAACACCAGTGAATGTCTTTCGGCTTGGTGAGTTCGACGATGTCACTCAACCAGTGCAAGAGCGCACGATTGGTGACCATCTCGGGTGCATTTAACTCCAGTGCAGTTTTCACGTTGTCTCCCGTGGTGTGCAGTTTTGGAAAAGCGAATAATCGATTATCTTTTGCAATTTGCGAACAAATCTTGGTCAATTTGCCAAAATCAATAGAAATTTTTGGCTTTCTTTCCATATAGTCAAAATATGTCACCGAATATCGTGCTTCTCGGAAAACGCATCCGCCACTTTCGTACGCAATCGGGCCTCACACTCGAACAATTGAGTGAGACAACGGGGATGACTCCCAGCCAGCTGTCGTTGATTGAAACAGGCAAGCGCGAACCAAAGCTCACGGCCCTGACTGCACTCGGCGAAGCTCTCGGCGTGAATGTCACAGACCTGTTATCGACGGAAGCACCCGACCGCCGATCCGAGCTGGAGATTGAGTTAGGTCGCATTACGTCGAGCGCGCTGTACACGCGTTTGGGTCTGCCGTCGGTGCGAGCATCCAAAACGCTGCCGACTGACGCCCTCGAAGCGATTGTTGGGCTCTACCGCGAGATGGAGCGTCGGGAACGTGACGCGGCAGCCACTCCCGAAGAAGCCCGGCGGGCCAATACGCAACTGCAACGGGAGATGCTCGAGAAAGGCAACTACCTTCCCGACATTGACCAGATTGCCGAAGACATGATCAAAGCGGCCGGACACGAGACCGGTGCGCTCATGCACCGAACGGTTACCGACATCGCCGCGTCTCTCGGCTTCACATTGATTTACGTCGACGACCTGCCGCACTCGGCCCGAAGCGTCACCGACCTCAAAAATGGTCGAATCTATCTGCCACCTGCGTCGATTCCGGGTGGACACGGCCTGCGTGCCATGGCGTTACAAGCCGTGGCGCACCGCGTACTCGGTCACGAACAGCCGGTCGACTACGCCGACTTCTTGCGGCAACGCCTCGAAATTAACTATTTTGCTGCCTCGTGCCTCATGCCCCGCAGCCGTGCGGTGGCGTTTCTGCAGGCCGCCAAAAAAGAACGCAACATCGCGATCGAAGACTTTCGCGATGCGTTCGGCGTGACGCATGAAGCCGCCGCCCTGCGATTCACCAACCTCGCGACGCATCACCTTGACCTGCGCACGCATTTCTTGCGCGTCAACGACGACGGTGGCGTATTCCGCGGATACGCGAATGATGGGTTGCCGATCCCTGCCGACATCAACGGCGCAATCGAAGGGCAAACCGTGTGCCGCCGGTGGGCGGCTCGACTCGCCTTCAATCGCACGAATCGCACCACCGAGTTCTACCAATACACCGACACACCGAGTGGCACATTCTTCGATTCCACTCAGACGGGCACCTCCACGTCGGAAGAATTCTCCATCAGCGTGGGCGTCCCTTTCGACGACGCGAAATGGTTTCGCGGACGCGACACCGCGAATAGACAAATGTCAACGTGCCCGAATGACACGTGTTGCAAGAATCCCGCCGACGACGTGGCTGCTCGGTGGGCCGGAAAAGCCTGGCCGAGCGCCCGGATGCACGCGCATGTGCTGTCGCCGTTGCCCACGGGCACCTTTCCGGGAGTCGACGACGCGGAGGTTTACGCGTTCCTCGACCGGCACGCGCAAGCCGGAACCTGATTTCCCGACTGGATAGGCTGTCGCACATGACCCGACGCCGAACACTCGTGACTGTGTTTCGCTCGGAGCGCTACTCCGCCATATCGTTGCTCGCTGCCGCCGTGTTAGGGCTCGCCTTGGCGAACTCGGTTGCCGGGCCTGGTCTCATCGAGTTGACGCACCAACCTCTTGGAGTGCCGGGAACCAACCTTGAGCTCAGTCTCGGGCACTGGGTGACCGATGGATTACTCGCCCTGTTCTTTTTCATTGTCGCCGTGGAGCTTCGCCACGAGCTCACCCGAGGCGAACTGAATTCGCCGACTCGGGCACTCGCACCGGCGGTGGCTGCTGCCGCGGGAGTGGCCCTGCCCGCCCTCGTTTACCTGCTTATCGCGGGTTCCGACTTCGCGCGCGGATGGCCGATTCCCGTCGCGACCGACATTGCGTTCGCACTCGGCTTGATTGCCCTCGTCGGGCGTGGCTTGCCGGCGAGCATCCGCGTCTTTCTGCTCGCCCTCGCGGTGATCGATGACCTCATCGCGATTGTGTTGATCGCCGCACTTTTTGCGCACGGATTCGATCTCGCGTCGTTCGTGGCCGCGATTGGATCCATCGCGCTCTTCTGTGGAGTGGGATGTCTTCGCCTGACGTCGCGGTGGACGCGAACGTTGCGCGGTGTGGCCCTCGTCGTGCTGGCGATAGCCGCGTGGGCGGCGACGTATTCGTCGGGCATCCACGCCACCATCGCGGGCGTTGCTCTCGGGCTCGTGCTGAGGCCAGGGCTCGCCGAGAAAGCCGCCCACGCCCTGCAACCGTTCGTGAATGCCGCGATCCTCCCGCTTTTCGCATTCGTGTCGTCGCTCGTGATTCTCCCGCGCGGCGGGCTGGATGCGCTCGGGCCGGTCTTCTTCGCGATCGCGGTTGCCCTGCCGGTGGGAAAAATCGTGGGAATCACAGTGGGCGGATGGATCGTGGGACGCATAACCCGCCCCCGTCGTCGGAGCCCGGCTCACCACTCCGGCGCCTCGGGTGGCGTGCAGGGGGCGAATCTCGTGACCGTGTCGGCCGTCGCCGGCATCGGATTCACCGTGTCTCTGTTGATGAACCAGCTTGCCTTTGCCGACAGCCCGGCTCTGCGCGATCAGGGCGTGCTCGGCGTGTTGGCGGGTTCGGCCATATCAATCCTGGTGGGCGGAAGTCTCGTCGCCTGGCGTGCCCGTGTCGCTCGATCGCGAACCGGTGGCCACGCTCGCTAATGGAAAGAGCGCCGTCAGAACACCTTCGACCCAGGTAACGAGATCACCCGAGTCAGGGGCAGTGACGTCTGGCAATGGAATCGTGACCACGCGCGGAGCCGGCGCGTATTTGGCTCCCGGATACATGCGCGCCAGCCTAACCTGAACCGAGTCGGGCAGGTCCACCGGCGTGAGGCGCAGGTTGGGTCCCACCACGACGACTTCGCCGAGGTTGGCGGCGTGTGCGCGTCGACGGAGTCGAGACACCCGAGCTAGCGTTGCCACAGCCTCGGGTGGCGTGCCATAACGGTCGGTGAGTTCGTCCAGCACGAGTTCGATTTGTCCGTCGGGCGCCGTAGGCGAGCTCGCAATGGACAGCTTTTGATACGCCTCGAGTCGGAGTCGCTCCGAGTCGAGATAGTCCTCGGGAATTCGGGCATCCACCGGAATTTCGAGACGCAGTTCGGTTTGACCTTCGGCCACATCACCGCGAAAAACGGAAACCGCCTCACCAATCATCCGCAGGTACAGGTCGAAGCCGACACCCGCGATGTGACCCGACTGTTCGCCACCGAGTAGGTTTCCGGCCCCACGAATCTCGAGGTCTTTGAGGGCAATCTGGATGCCCGACCCCAGTTCGTTGTTGGCGGCAAGTGCCGCGAGCCGGTCATGCGCGGTCTCACTCAGCGGGGTCTCGGCGTCATAGAGCAAGTACGCGTACGCGCGCTCACGCCCGCGGCCGACGCGACCGCGCAACTGATGCAGTTGACTCAGACCGTATTTGTCGGCGCGGTCAACAATGAGCGTGTTCGCGTTCGCAATGTCCAGTCCGGTTTCGATGATGGTCGTCGAGACGAGCACGTCAAACTTTCGTTCCCAGAAGTCGACAATCACCTGTTCGAGTGCGTTCTCACTGAGCTGACCGTGAGCGACCGCAATTCGCGCTTCGGGAACGAGTTCGGCCAGCTGTGCCGCCACCCGATTGATACTGGAAACGCGGTTGTGCACGAAGAAAATTTGCCCTTCGCGCAAGAGTTCGCGACGAATGGCGGCAGCGACTTGTCTTTCGAAATACGGGCCGACAAAGGTGAGAATGGGATGCCGATCCTCGGGCGGAGTCGCGAGAGTCGACATCTCGCGTATTCCCGTGACAGCCATCTCCAGGGTGCGGGGTATCGGGGTCGCACTCATCGCCAAAATGTCGACATTGGTTTTGAGTTTTTTGAGTGCGTCCTTGTGCTCGACGCCAAATCGCTGCTCTTCGTCGATGATGACAAGACCGAGGTCTTTGAACTTCACGTTGTCACTGAGCAGACGGTGCGTTCCAATCACCATGTCGATGGTGCCGTCGGCCAATCCGGCGAGCGTTTCGCGCGCCTCCTTATCGGTTTGGAATCGACTCAGGGCGCGCAGGTGCACCGGGAAGCCCGCGAAGCGTTCGGTGAAAGTTTCCGCGTGCTGACGAACCAGGAGAGTTGTAGGCACGAGCATGGCGACCTGCTTGCCGTCTTGAATTGCCTTGAACGCGGCACGCACGGCAACTTCGGTTTTGCCAAATCCGACGTCGCCCGAGATAAGTCGGTCCATGGGAATCGGCCGTTCCATATCCGCTTTAACTTCGTCGATTGTGGTCAGCTGGTCGGGGGTCTCCACAAAAGGGAATGCTTCTTCGAGCTCGCGCTGCCACGGCGAATCTGGACCAAAGGCGTGACCCTTGCTCGCCATGCGCGCCGAGTACAACTTGACAAGCTCGACCGCAATATCGCGAACCGCGCGACGCGCCCTGGACTTAGCCGAAGACCAGTCGCTACCGCCCATCTTGGAGAGTGAAGGTTCTTCACCGCCGACGTAGCGGGTGAGTTGATCGAGTTGGTCGGTGGGAACGTACAGCTTGTCGCCGGGGTATCCGCGTTTGCTGGGCGCGTACTCAATGACCAGATACTCACGTGTGGTCTTGATGGGTGTGCGCCCACCGCTCGACACGTCTCGAGAGACAAGTTCGAGAAATCGGCCGATGCCGTGCGTCTCGTGAACGACAATATCTCCCGACTGCAGTTGCATCGGATCGACGACGTTTTTGCTGCGCTTGCCCGCAAGCCGCTTGGTGCCGCGCGAGTCGTACGTTGCCGAGCGGCCGTAGAACTCGCTCTCGGTCAACAGTGCGAGGGATGCCCCAGACAACTCGAAGCCGTGTTCCAGGTTGGCCTGCACGAGGTAGGCGACGCCCGTTTCGAGGGCGTCGGGCAAGGCCTCCACGATACGTCCCGCCAGCGTGTGTTCGGCCAGCATCTGCTGTGCACGCTCAACGAGTCCGTGTCCCGCCGCGGCGATGACCACCGACCAACCGTCACGAAGTTTCTCGCCAACGTGATCAATGGCTCCGTCTACGTTTCCAGCGAAACTGGGCACGGGTGCACCGTCGATCCGCACATCGTCATCGTCTCCGCGATCAAACGGGGTCAGCGTCCACCACGGTCCGTGCGCAAAATCGCTTCGAACCTGAGT
The DNA here is from genome assembly GCA_049314515.1 of Microbacteriaceae bacterium. Classification (GTDB taxonomy): domain Bacteria; phylum Actinomycetota; class Actinomycetes; order Actinomycetales; family Microbacteriaceae; genus RFQD01. The sequence continues at coordinate 11,826 of JBMOEY010000012.1, read as the reverse complement.
AAGGGTGAGGAAATCGCCCGACGACAAGTCGATGGGTGCCGTGGCACCCACCGAGGCAGCGTTCCAAGCTGCGTCGAGAAACTCGCGATTTGTCTCGCCCAAATTGACCGCGCGTGTTGCCACTCGTTCGGGCGCAACGACGGCGATGGCGGTGTCGCGCGGCAAATACTCCGTCAGGGGAACGAGCGAGTCGACGAGTGCGGGCGTCAGCGACTCCATGCCCTCGACAGCGATTCCCTCGCCAATTTTGGAGAGCATGCCCGCCATCGCGGGAAACTCGTGTTCCATTTCTCGTGCACGTTGGCGCACAGCATCAGTGAGCAACAACTCACGTGACGGAGGGAGGGTGACCTCGTCAAGCTCACCTTCCAGTGAGCGCTGATCCGCGATCGAAAACGCGCGCACGGTCTCGAGTTCGTCACCGAAAAAATCGAGTCGGTACGGATGCTCAGCCGTCGGTGAGAAAACGTCGAGGATGCCGCCGCGCACGGCAAATTCTCCCCGTCGGGTGACGATATCGACTCGCGTGTACGCCAAGTTGACCAGTTGCCTGCTGATGGCGGCGAGGTCATTGCCTCGCGAACCCCTCGTGAGCGCGCACGGTTGCACCGCGAGCAAGTTGCCCGCAATCGGTTGCAACACGGCTCGCACCGACGCCAAGACAATCAGTGGGGTGGTGCCGTTCCACGCGGCAACCTGCCGGAGGGTGTCGAAGCGACGCCCGGTGATTTCCGCGCTCGGGCTCAGGCGCTCGTGCGGCAGTGTCTCCCACGCCGGAAATTCAAGGAGTAGCGCCTCCGGCTCGAGGGCGTTCAACGCGTCGCGAAGCGATTCCGTTTCGCGGCTCGTGGCGGTGACGGCCAGCAATGTGGGATGCTCACCCGTGCGCCTGCGCTCCCGCATCATTGCGACAAGCAGGGGTGCGTTGAGTCCGGGCGTGAGCGAGAAATCGGCGTCGTGGTTGGCGTTCGCCAAAGCTGAAGCGAAGGTTCCCGAGTCGATGAGCGCGCGCGTCAGCCCGGAGAAAACCACGTGGTCAGTCTAGGAGGGTGAGCGGGTGTTGAACTTTTGTTGAGCGGCCACAACGCCGTCGGTCGCGATGAGGCGAGTGGCATCGGCTGCGTCGACGAGGATGTTCGGCAGAACATCCCGCTGTGCCCGACTGAATGGGCTCAAGACGAAGTCAGCCGAGTCTTGCCGCCCGGGCGGTCGCCCGATGCCGATGCGCACGCGAGCGAACTCGTTCGTGCCCAGTGCCGCGATGATGTCGCGCAGACCGTTGTGTCCGCCGTGACCTCCGCCAAACTTCACCCGTACGGTGTCGAAATCGATGTCAAGCTCGTCGTGCAGCACGACCAGACGATCGGGTGTGAGTGAAAAGAATTTCAGGAGTGCCGCGGTGGGCTTGCCCGACACGTTCATATAGGTGTGGGGCGACGCAAGAATGAGCTTCGTTCCGCCCGGGGACGTGAATGCAGTTGCCACCTGTGCGCCGGCTTTGTGAGACACAAATGACGCCGAGAGTTCGTCGGCCAGCACGGCGAGCGCCATCTGCCCAACGTTGTGACGGTGAGCTGCGTAGTCGGGCCCGGGGTTACCGAGCCCGACGACGAGCCACGCATTGTCGGAAGACAGTTGTTACTCCACGACCTTTTCGGCTTCGGCAACGGCGCCCGAGAGCTCGGCATCCGCTTCTGCGGCGGCCTTTTTGGCGTCGTGCTGAGCTTGGTGCAACTCTTCTTTGTGCTCGGCGTGTGCGGCGTCGTCCGCAAGCTCAGCGGCAAGCTCTTCGGCGCTTTCGCCGAGGTCAACGCCACGCGGAGCGTGCACGTGAACGACGAGTCCATCGGTTTCCCCGATCACGCTGACACCCTGAGGGAGGGTGACGTCTCCGACGTGCACTCTAAATCCGGGACGAGCGCCTTCGATACTCACCTCGACGAATTCGGGGATGTGCATCGCTTCGGATTGCAGGTGGAGGGTCTTGACGTCGAGCTCGACGATCGTGCCCGAGAGTGCGTTGCCCGTAATGTGCACGGGAACCTCAACGGTGACCTGCTCTCCCTTGATGATTTCCACGAGGTCAATGTGTTCGATGATCATGTGCACCGGGTCTTTTTGCACGTCTTTGACGAGTACGAGCTGGCTCTTGCCGTCGATTTGAAGGTCGAGCACGGCATTCTTCTTGCGGAGCAAGAGTCCGACCTGGTGGGCGGGCAATGCGACGTGCCGCGTCTCGGACTGGTGTCCGTAGATGACGGCGGGTATTTGGCCAGCCGCCCGCAGGCGACGTGCAAACCCCTTGCCAAATTCGGTACGCACCGCGGCGGGCACCTTGTTGTCGAGTTCTTCGGCCATGATGGCTCCTTATTTTCGTTTCGGAGCCGACTGGCTTCCGGTGGTCTCGTCACCTCAGCATTCAGCGCGAGGGAAACCACCCCACGAATGAGGAGACATTCCACCGCGTCGATCACGGTCGCCTCTTTTCGCTTTCGCGAATACGGTGACCCTCGCCGAAGTTCGTTCGTAGTTTAGCTCAGTCGTCACGCAAGTGACGAATCGCGTCTGCGACAACGGCGGCCGGCGCACGCATCGAATCAATTCGAGCTCCGCGTTCCTCGTGCTCGAGCGATTCGAGGTCAGACAACTGTGAAGGTAATAACTCAACCGAAACAAAGTGGCTCGAGCGGGATCGCAGTCGTTCGCTCAACACCTCAGGAGTCGCAATCAACTCAACGAAAAACAATCGCGGCGCGGCCACGCGAAACTGCTCCCGATACGTGCGTTTCAGTGCCGAGCAGGCCACGACGAGGCCCTGGCCGGTGGTCGCCGCGCCGGACAACACGCTCGATACGCGGTCGAGCCAGGGTGCGCGGTCTTCATCAGTGAGTCCCTGCCCGCCCGCCATCTTTTGCCGGGCGGCAACAGAGTGAAGTGTGTCGGCATCGAGAAACGGAATCCCCAACTCTCGAGCGAGCTGCGCACCAATGAGCGATTTACCGACCCCGGCGGGACCCATCACCATAACGACCGGAGCTGCCTTCACCTGCGGTCACCGTCCTCGTTCTTTTCGGTAATCTCATAAGGACGTTACCTGACTTGTGACGAACCATAAACACCTCAAGGAGCCCCACCTTCATGGTCACACCCCAAGCAAACATCGGCGTGGTTGGCCTCGCCGTGATGGGCTCAAATCTTGCACGCAACCTTGCAAGCCGGGACGGAAACACGGTCGCGGTGTTCAACCGTTCACCGGAGAGAACGCGACTGCTGGTCTCCGAGCATCCCGAAGCCAACTTCATTGCGAGCGAAACAATCGACGACTTTGTTTCGTCGCTCGCAAAGCCACGCACGGCCATCATCATGGTGCAGGCCGGAGCGGGAACGGATGCCGTCATTACAGCTCTGGCCGACAGATTTGAACCTGGTGACATCATCGTGGACGGCGGCAACGCTCTCTTCACTGACACGATTCGTCGTGAGAAAGCCGTGAGTGCATCGGGTGTGCATTTCGTGGGTGCAGGTATTTCGGGTGGCGAAGAGGGTGCGCTGAAGGGCCCGAGCATCATGCCGGGTGGCAGCGCTGAGTCCTACTCCACTCTGGGACCCATCCTGTCGTCCATTGCGGCGGTTGCCGAAGGTGAGCCGTGTGTTACCCACGTGGGAACCGACGGTGCCGGTCACTTTGTGAAGATGATCCATAACGGCATCGAATACGCGGACATGCAACTCATCGCCGAAGCCTTCGACATTCTGCGTCAAGCTGGCGGTTTCTCGCCGGCCGAAATTGCGGACATCTTCAGCGAATGGAACAAGGGCGAACTCGAGTCGTACCTCATCGAGATCACGGCCGAAGTGCTGCGGCAGGTGGATGCCAAAACCGGCAAGCCGCTCGTTGACGTCGTACTCGACCAGGCCGGCTCCAAAGGAACGGGTGTGTGGACTGTCCAAACCTCGCTCGATCTCGGCGTACCCGTGTCAGGAATCGCGGAGGCCGTTTTCGCCCGATCGCTGTCGTCTCAGGCCGCACAGCGAGCCGCCGTGTCCAGACTGCCGGCGGAATCTGTCGAGCTCGATTCATCCGACAAAGCAAAGCTCGTTGAAGAAGTTCGAAACGCCCTCTATGCGTCGAAAATCATCGCCTACGCGCAGGGCTTCGACGCCATTCGCGCTGGCGCTGCCGAGTACGGCTGGGACATCAACCTCGCGGCCGTCTCAAAAATCTGGCGGGGAGGGTGCATTATTCGTGCGCAGTTCCTCAATCGCATCGCCGACGCGTACGGCAAAAACTCGGGGCTTCTGTCACTGCTCTTTGACGACTACTTCACGCAGGCCATCGGTGCGTCGCTTCCGGCGTGGAGGCGCATTGTTGCCGGTGCGTCGCTCGCTGGCATCCCCATCCCTGCTTTCGCATCGTCACTGTCCTATTACGACGGTCTTCGTGCCCCTCGACTGCCCGCAGCGCTCGTTCAGGGGCAGCGCGACTTTTTCGGTGCACACACCTACAAACGTGTGGACATGCCGGGCACGTTCCACACCCTGTGGTCGGGTGACCGGAGCGAAATCGAGACGGAACCGAGCACGCACTAACGTGCGGTGCCGAATTTGTTTCGTGAGGGTGTGATGTCGACGCGAATTGCCGTTGTGGGTGAGGCTCTGATTGACCTCATCGGTCAACCGGACGGCTCATATCAAGCAAAAACCGGTGGAGCACCGGCGAACGTCAGCATTGCACTTGCCCGGCTCGGAGTCGACGTCACGTTCATCGCGCGCATGAGCCTCGACGCCTTCGGCGTGAAGCTGCACGATTGGCTGGCTCCGGAGTCGATCAATCTGGCTCATCTCATTCGCACAAACGATCCGACCACCCTTGCGGTGGCAACGCTCGATGACCATGGCAAAGCGCATTACAGTTTTTACATTCGCGGCACCGCCGATTGGGGACTCACGGAGTCTGATCTGGCGGACGTCGTTGAAACGCCGCCCGCGGCATTCGTCATCGGGTCGGTCGCGCTTGTCATCGAACCCGGATCACGGGCAATTGAACGCTCGGCCACGCTGCTGCACGAATCGGGTGAGACGACGGTCGTCATCGATGTCAACATTCGCCCGGGACTCGGTTTTGACCGAGATGCCGAACGTGCTCGAATCGAACGTCAAATCCAGATTGCGCACATAGTCAAGGCGAGCGATGAGGACATTGCATGGCTCTATTCCGCCGATGAAGTGGAAACGATAGCCGCGGTGTGGTCACGATCTGGACGCGCCATCGTCGTCACACGGGGGGCATCCGGTGCGACGCTCTACCTTGACGGCAATCGCATCACCGACGTGCCCGCCCCGCGCATCGACCTGGTCGACACGGTCGGTGCGGGTGACTCGTTTTTGGGGGCAACTCTGTTCGGTTTACAGGAGCGGGATGCGCTGGGGTCCGACGCCACCGCTCGCCTGCGCGCCTTGGCACCGGCCGAGTGGACTGACGTGCTCTCCCTGGCCGCGAGGGTCGGTGCGATCACGTGTTCACGCGCGGGTTGCAACCCGCCGACGCGTGCCGAGCTCCAGCTCTAGGGCTGCGATTGACTCGATGCACGCACGACTAACGGTGTCTACGCGGCGCCGTCGAAGAGGTTAGTGACCGAACCGTCGTCGAACACCTCGCGAATCGCGCGGGCGAGCAACGGGGCAATTGGCAATATCGTGAGCGTCGGAAATCGCTTCTCGTTGGGAATGGGTAGCGTGTCCGTCACGACAACCGAGTCGATGGCAGCGTTTTGCAAAATTTCGCTTGCCGGGTCGGAGAAAACCGCGTGAGTGGCCGCCACGACGACACCGACGGCACCGTTGGCTTTGAGCGCCTCGGCCGCTTTCACAATCGTGCGACCGGTGTCAATCATGTCGTCGACGAGGAGACAGACGCGACCCTTGACCTCACCCACGATTTCGTGCACCGTCACCTGGTTGTGCACTTTAGGGTCGCGGCGTTTGTGAATGATGGCCAGCGGCGCACCGAGTTTTTCACTCCACACGTCAGCTACCCGCACACGACCCATGTCGGGCGAGACAACGGTGAGTGTTTCGGGGTCGAGTTGCGCGCGAAAGTGTTCGAGTAGCACCGGCATACCGAACAGGTGGTCGAACGGACCATCAAAGAAACCCTGAATCTGAGAGGCGTGAATGTCGATACTCATGATGCGATTCGCGCCCGCGGTCTTGAAGAGGTCGGCAATCAGTCGTGCCGAAATCGGCTCGCGCCCGCGACCTTTTTTGTCTTGACGACCGTAGGGATAAAACGGAGCAACCACGGTGACGCGCTTAGCCGATGCCCGCTTGAGGGCGTCAAGCATGATGAGTTGCTCCATGATCCACTCATTGATGGGCGTGCCATGCGACTGTAAAACGAAGACATCAGCGCCTCGGATACTTTCGCCATATCGCGCGTAAATCTCACCGTTGGCAAATGTGTGGAGGTCCGTCTCGGTCACCGCGATCCCGAGCTCGGCGGCAATGTCATTGGCCAGTTGCGGGTGAGCCCGTCCTGACACGAGAACGAGCTTCTTCTGGTTGGGGGTGGTGATCTCGCTCACGGTTCCTCTTTCGCGCAGGGGTGCGGTTGGTTAGTCGTTATTCGGGGTGTTTGTCGCGGATTGTGCCGCTTCGGCGGCAGCGGTACCGGGACGGTGCTCCACGACCCAGCCGTCCATGTTGCGTTGCGGTGCGACATTGATGGCGAGCGCGCCGGCAGGAACATCCTTGCGAATTACGGTGCCGGCACCCGAATACGCGCCATCACCAATGACAACGGGGGCAACGAACACGTTGTGCGAGCCGGTGCGCACGTGCGAGCCCACGGTGGTGCGGTGCTTATTCACGCCGTCGTAGTTGGCGACGATTGTGCCCGCACCGATGTTGCTCTTTTCGCCCACCTCGGCGTCGCCGATGTACGACAAGTGCGGCACCTTGCTTCCGGCACCGATTTTGGCATTCTTCGTCTCCACGAATGTGCCGATTTTGCCATCCTCACCGAGATAGGTGCCCGGGCGCAGGTACGAAAACGGGCCGACCTCGGCGCCCGCTCCGATCACTGCGAGCGTCGCATCCGTTCGCTTGACGAGCGCACCCGCACCGACCTCGGTATCAACGAGCGTGGTGTCCGGGCCGATGACCGCGCGCTCCTCGATGGCGGACGCCCCGAGAATCTGCGTACCGGGCTTGATTTCCACGTCGAGACCGAGTTGCACCTGCATGTCAATCCACGTGGTGGCCGGGTCAATCACGGTCACGCCCTGTAACTGCCAGCCTCGGATGATCATGGCGTTGAGTCGCGCGGCGGCCGATGCGAGCTGCGCTCGGTCGTTGATGCCCTCAACCTTCCATGCCGGAGACACGGGCGACGCCATCACACTCAGGCTGTCGCTTCGCAGAATCGCGACCACATCGGTGAGGTATTTTTCGCCCTGGGCGTTGCTCTGCGTGATGCGCGTGAGCGCCGTACGCAATGGGCTCGCGGTGAACACATAAATGCCCGCATTGATTTCTCGCACCGCACGTTCGGAATCGGTCGCGTCGACGTGCTCAACGATGCGGTCGACGAGATCGGACTCGCCGCGAATGATGCGTCCGTAACCGTGTGCGTCGTCGAGGTGAGTGGTGAGCAGCGTGGCCGCCACGCCCGACTCGCGATGCGCCGTGAGTGCAGCGACCAAGGTGTCGGCATCAAGCAGCGGAACGTCTCCGTTGAGAACGAGCACCTCGCCCGCGAAATCGGCGGGAAGCGCATCCATCGCCTGTTCGACGGCACGGCCGGTACCGGGAACATCGTCTTGATCCACGATGATGCTGGTCGGCAAGTCAACTTCGATGACCTCAACGAGTCGGTCGCGTTCGTGGCGCACGACGGTCACGACGTGCGCTGCGTCAAGTTCTCGAGCCGTTGCCAACACGTGACTCACCACTGTCACGCCGGCGAGTTTGTGCAGAAGTTTCGGAGTTGCCGACTTCATTCGCGTGCCCTTGCCCGCGGCCAAAATCACGATGGCGAGATTGCTGTCGGTCACGTGTTCTCCTTTGCGCTCCGCCACCAGGATTCGAACCTAGACAAACAGCTCCAAAGGCTGTGGTGCTGCCATTACACCATGGCGGATTACCTGCGCCTCGAGCAATCGAGACGTGCGACATAAGTCTGCCAGAAAGCGAACGGCAATAATGGTGATGTGAGCGCCTACGAGTCAGATTCGACACGGGATGACCGTGATGAAGTCGACCGCATCGTCTCGGCGTGGAAGGTCGAGCGTCCCGACCTCGACTTCACACCCCTTCAGGTATTGTCGCGCGTCGCGCGGCTCGCGAGGTTGCTCGACCGAGCTCGACGGCAGGCGTTCAGTCGATCAAAACTCGAGGCGTGGGAATTCGATGTGTTGGCAGCGTTGCGGCGCGTGGGTTCTCCGTTTCAACTGAGCCCTAAACAGTTACTCCAGCAAACTCTGGTATCGAGCGGGGCGATGACGAACCGAATTGACCGGTTGGTGGAGAGTGGGCTGGTCGTTCGACGCGATGACCCAAACGATGGGCGTGGCGTACTCGTGGAGATGACCTCGGTCGGGTTGACACGAGTGGATGCCGCCATCACACGACTGATTGATGCCGAGGCGGCGATTCTTTCGGGTCTGACGCGAGCGGAACAGAAACGGCTCGCCGAGTCACTACGTCGACTGGGCTTGAGTCTCGACGAGATGACGAGCGACGACTAGCGACTGGCCTCAATTTGCTCCGACAACTCCAACCAGCGCGACTCGAGAGTTACCACTTCGTCCGCTAGTGAGGCGGTCAGCCCGGTGAGCTCGGCGAGACCCGAGAAATCGCTCTGATCGTGTTGGGCCAGCGCCTCGTGACCGCGGGCAATCTCGTCGCGCAACTTGGCAATCTTGCGATCGATGGCGGCGACTTCTTTTTCGGCATTTCGGAGCTCGGCACCGGTCAGCACGGGGACGCGAGCCGCCTTTGGTGCTGTCGCCCCGCCACCGGAGCCGCCCGACGATCGGCCGCCAGCTTTTTTTGACGCTGCGCGCAATTCGAGGTACTGGTCGACGCCGCGCGTGAGGTGACGAAAATGGCCGTCGAGCACGGCGAACTGGTTGTCGGTGATGCGCTCGAGTAGATAACGGTCGTGCGAAACGACCAACAGCGTGCCGGGCCAGGTGTCGAGCAGGTCCTCCATCGCCACCAGCATGTCGGTGTCGAGATCGTTGGTCGGTTCGTCGAGAATCAGCACGTTCGGTTCGTCGAGCAGAATCATCAGCAATTGAAGTCGGCGTTTCTGCCCGCCACTCAAGTCTTTGACGTGCGTTGCAAGTTGGGCCGACGTGAAGCCGAGTCGCTCGAGCAATTGGGCTGGCGTGATCTCTTTGCCACCGGCTACATACGACGTGCGCTTGCGGGCAATGACCGCACTCACTCTCTCGTCGGCAAACTCGGCGAGCTCGGCGAGCTCCTGACTGAGCACTGCAATCTTCACCGTCTTGCCCCGTTTGACGCGACCCGCGGTCGGCGTCACGGTCCCGGCGACCATTCCCAGAAGCGTCGACTTGCCGGCTCCGTTGACTCCGAGCACGCCGGTTCGCTCACCCGGCGCGATGCGCCACGTCACGTCCGCCAGAATCGTGCGCCCGTCGTATTCCACACCCACGTTCTCGAGGTCGACGACGTCTTTGCCAAGTCGTTGCATCGCCATCGATGCGAGCTCCACGGCGTTGCGGGGTGGCGGCTCGTTCGCGATGAGTTCGTTGGCGGCGTCGATGCGGAACTTCGGTTTGGCCGTGCGTGCTGGTGCGCCTCGGCGAAGCCACGCAAGCTCCTTGCGCATAAGGTTCTGACGCTTCGCTTCGGTCGCGGCGGCGGAACGGTCGCGCTCGACGCGTTGCAGAATGTAGGCCGCGTAGCCACCTTCGAACGGCTCAATGATGCGGTCGTGCACTTCCCACGTGGTGTTGCAGACCTCATCGAGAAACCAGCGGTCGTGTGTGACAACAACGAGCCCGCCCTGGTTCGCCGGCCAACGATTCTTGAGGTGTGCCGCGAGCCACGCGATTCCTTCGACGTCGAGGTGGTTGGTCGGCTCGTCGAGAAAGATGACATCCCAGTCGCCCGCGAGCAGGGCAGCCAGGGCAACTCGTCGACGCTGCCCACCCGAGAGTGTCGAGATGCGCGCGTGCCAGTCAATGTCACCGAGCAGGCCAGCGAGCACATCCCGAATAATCGCGTTGGATGCCCACTCGTGCTCCGGGGCGTCACCCACGATCGCGAATCCCACGGTGAGTTCACCATCGAGAGTGTCGGACTGATCGAGCATCCCGATAGTCACGCCACCGCGGCGAGTGACTTTGCCTCCATCGGGCTCTCGCCGGCCACTCAACAAACCCAGCAGCGTTGACTTTCCGTCACCGTTGCGTCCGACAACTCCGATGCGGTCACCCTCGGAGATGCCGATGGTCACATCGTCGAAGACAACGCGCGTCGGGTATTCGAGGCGAATGCTTTCTGCGCCCAGCAGGTGCGCCATTAGTCGACGACTCGAGCGCCGTGCACGGGCCCGGTGGCGCGCACCGCGTTGAGTCCCGATGCGCCGAGCGCGCGGTGCAACTCTGCGCCCGCTCCCGCGTCTTCGGCCAAAAAAGCCACCGTTGGCCCCGAGCCAGAAACAATTCCAGTCAGGGCACCGCGTTCCTCACCGAGTTCGAGCAGTGCCACGAGTGTGGGGTCGAGGTGCAAGGCAGCGGCCTGGAGATCGTTCTGCATCGACTCGGCCAGCATGAGTGGATCGCCTTGTCGCAGCGCGGTCAACACGGCGGTGTCGACGGTCGGCGACGCGGGTGCGGGGGCGATGTCACCCACGTGTCGCGCGCGGTGGGCATCCAGCTCGGCATAAACCGCCGGGGTTGAGAGCCCCTGATCAGACAGCACGACAACCCATTCGAAATGACCCGACGCCAGCGCGGGGCTCAAGCGGTCGCCCCGACCCGACCCAATGGCAGTGCCGCCCATCAACGCAAATGGAACGTCGGCCCCGAGTTCGCTCGCGAGCATCACCAGTTCATCGCGCGAAAGAGTGGTTCCCCACAGCGCATCGCAGGCAACCAATGCGGCGGCCGCGTCGGCGGATCCTCCGCCCATCCCGCCAGCGACGGGGACATGCTTCTCTACCTCGAAACGCACGCCGCCGCGAAACTTTGCGTGCTTGGCAAGCAGTCGGGCAGCCCGAATCGCGAGGTTCGATCCGTCCCTCGGCACACCGGATACGTCGACAGAACCCGTCACGGTCATCGAAAAATCATCGGCCGCGAAGGCGCGCACGTCTTCGTAGAGGCTGACCGCCTGATATGCGCTCGCAACGTCGTGGTAGCCGTCATCCATGAGCGCACCCACTCTCAGAAAGACGTTGATCTTTCCGGGGGCTCGCACGTGAACCATTTCACGTGCGCCCGACCCTGACATGGGGATAAATCTACCGAACCTCGAGGCGGTCGATTGACCGCGAGGAGATCGCCACCGGCCATAATCTCAGGAGCCCTCCCCGCCAAAGGCGAGCAGGGCTCCTGATGTGTGTGTTACGAGGTTGCGTTAGGCACGTCGACGGCGAACGACGACGAGCACGACTCCGAGCGCGGCGAGAACGGCGGCACCGAGACCGAGAGCGATCATGCTCGAGGTGTCGACGCCCGTGTTCGCCAACGTCCCCTTACCCGTCGCACTGTCGGCACAGGGCAGTGCAGAAACGCCCGTCAAGCAGCTCGCGAAGACCAGGTCAAAGGTGATGGAGTTCGAAGCGGCGGA
>JBMOEY010000011.1:0-28637 GCA_049314515.1 Microbacteriaceae bacterium | reverse complement strand
GATGACGGACATCATTCGCGGCGAGCACCCGAAGCTCCCCGTCTTCTTTATCGGCCACAGCATGGGGTCTCTGCAGGGCCAGATTTTGATTAACACGGATGCGGCCCGCTATGCCGGCGTCGTGCTGAGCGGCACGGCGTATCGTCGTCCCGGATTCATGAATGCCGGAGACCTCAACAAGCGTTTTGCGGTGGCGGGTGGAAACGGAAACGAGTGGCTCAGTCGCGACCCCAAGGTGGCAACGGACTTCACGAAGGACCCGCTCACGTTCAAGGCAGACGCGCTAAAACTTTTTGGTCTCGCGGATGGCTTGCGGCTGTTCGGCACGCCGGCGAAGGACATGTCTCGTGTGCCCATCCTCATCTTTATTGGTGGTGATGATTCGCTTGGCGGGGAGAAGAGCGTGCTCAAGCTTGCCGATGCGTACATCGCCGCCGGTCAAGATGACGTGACCGTGACCGTGTATCCGGGCGGGCGTCACGAGATGTTCAACGAGACGAATCGTCAAGAGGTTTACGACGATGTCATCTCGTGGATCTCGGAGCGTACGGCGAGCTAGTTCTTGCCCGGCACAATCCGGCAGGCGTTGCCGGTCAACGCGTCAACGCCACCCGAGCGCGCATCCGAAACGTAGTTGGGGTGCTTGCCGAGCCACTCGGTCACATACCAGCAGCCTGACGTGATCCGCCGTTCGCTGGTTGCCAGAACGTCGTCGATGGCACTGCGCACGAGGATGGCGGCGAGTCCGAGCCCGCGGTGAACCGGGTCGACGAATGTGTGGGTAAACAAGATTTCGTCGCCTCGCAGCTCATAAGTCAGTTCGCCCCCTTCGACGTCGTCGACGAGGATGACGTATCGCGCGGCTTCGGTCTCGTGAACCACTTCGGTATGCATGGTGCCAGCCTAGGCATACGAGAGACTATGAGCGTGGTGAATCGGGTCATCGAAGGCGATAACTTAGCCGTGCTCGCGAGCATGGCCGACGGCGCCGTCGACTTGATTTACGTTGACCCTCCGTTCAACACGGGTCGCGTTCAGTCGCGATCAACGACCACGGCCTGCCGGCAGGGGGCTTCGCTCGCACCCGCGCGCAGTCACGCGGGCTTTCAGGGCGTCGCGTACGAGCGTATCCGTACCGACCTCAAAAGCTATGACGATCGGTTTGACGACTATTGGTCATTTCTTGAGCCCCGACTCATTGAAGCTTGGCGCGTGCTGTCACCCACGGGAACGCTGTATCTGCATCTTGACTACCGCGAAGCCCACTACGCCAAGGTGCTTCTCGACGCAATTTTTGGGCGTGAATCGTTTATCAACGAGATCATCTGGGCGTATGACTTCGGTGGCAAACCAAAGAATCGCTGGCCCGCCAAGCACGACACGATTCTGATGTATGTGAAAGATCCCGCGAGGTACACGTTCAACGCTGAAGACGTTGAGCGCGAGCCCTACATGGCGCCGGGTCTGGTGACCCCCGAAAAGGCGGCGCGTGGCAAGATGCCGACCGACGTGTGGTGGCACACGATTGTCTCGCCTACCGGTAAAGAGAAGACCGGGTATCCCACGCAAAAGCCTGAGGGAATCTTGCGGCGCATCATCGCCGCCTCGTCGAACCCGGGCGACCGCGTTCTCGACTTCTTTGCCGGCAGCGGGACAACGGGTTTCGTCGCGCATGAGCTCGGTCGCCCCTTTACGCTCGTCGACGAAAACCCCGAAGCGCTCGCCGTCATGCGCACGCGATTTGCCTCAATTGACGTGGATTTCACTCGCGCCGACTAACCTGTGGAGATGAGTTCAGATCTTCCCGACTCCCCGCGCACCCGCATCACACGATTAAATGACCGCCAGGTTTTCGATCGGGATGCTCTCAACGCCCTCCTCGATTCCGCGGTCCTAGCGCACGTTGGTTTCGTTCGTGACGGCGAACCCATTGTCTTGCCCGTCGGATTTGGGCGCGACGGCGATTCGATGCTCATCCACGGCTCGACGGGGAGCCCGTTTTTTCGCGAGATGTCCGATGGTCGACCGTTGGCCATCACGGTGACACACCTCGACGGACTGGTGTACGCGCGCAGCGGCTTCGACAGCTCGATGAACTATCGCTCGGCCATGATTCGTGGGTGCGCATCCATCGTTGACAATGTTGACAAAGAGGATGCCCTGCACATCATCACCGAGCACCTCATGCCCGGTCGTGCGAGCGAGGTTCGTCCGCACAAGTCGAAGGAGCTCGCGGCCACGCTCGTGTTGCGCGTTCCGTTGACCGAGGTGAGCGTAAAGATCAACAACAAGATGCCCGATGAAGAGGTCAATGACGGAGACCCCCGCACCATCTGGGCAGGGGTCTTACCGTTGAGAACTGTCGCGGGCGAACCCGAAACCTCGGAACTTACGCCTTCTTCGACGCCGGTGGCTGCTTCGGTGCGCGCTTTGGCGCAGAAGCTTTCGTAGCGCTCGCGGCATCCGCTTCGTTTTCGGCCTGGATGACCTCGGCTTCCATCCCGACGCTAACCATTGCGCCGGTCATTTCGGCAGCCCGTTCGGCCATCATGGCCGCATTGTCATCTGCGGCTTCCTGCATGGCGGACTTCTGGCGAAGCGGAGTGGCCTTGAGGAACCAGCTGAGCACGAACGCAACGGACACGACCGCGAGACCAATCCAGTAGACCGACACGACGGCGTTGGAGAAGCCAACCAAGAACGGATCGGCTAATGCCGGGCTTGCGCCGGTCAGGAACGACGTGTCTCCGTTGAGGGAGTCGCCGATGGCGGCCGTGTTGCCCGAGGAAAGCAGGTCAAAGATTTGCTTGTCGTTGGGGTTCACCGACGCGGGGTCGGTTTGGAGTGCAATCGCGGTGGTCTTCATCGCCGCTTGCAGCGGGTTAAGGAGTGCCGGATCGGTGAAGGCGTCCTTGAGGCGATTCGGAATTTCGGCAAACAGCACCGAGAAGAGGATCGCGGTTCCCGCAGTTCCACCCATGGAACGGAAGAACGTGGAGGAACTCGTGGCCACACCCATGTCGCGCGAGCCGACGGAGTTCTGGCTGGCGACCGTGAGCGTTTGGAGCAGCTGGCCGAGACCCAATCCGAGCGCGAACATCGCAACCATCACGTACCACAGGGGCGACTCGTAGGTGAGGAACGTCATGAGGTAGAAGCCAATCATCATGAAGAGCGTGCCTGTGCGAGGGAACCACTTATAACTACCGGTTCGAGCCATCAGTTGGCCCGAGACAATACTTGCGGTCATCAACCCCAGAATCATGGGCAGCATGAGGAAGCCGCTCTCGGTGGGGGTGGCACCCTTGACCAGCTGGAGCCAGAGCGGAATGGTCATAAGGCCGCCGAACATGCCAAAGCCGACGAATACGCCCAGGATTGTCGACATCGAGAACGTGCTCGACTTGAACAGCTTCAAGGGAATGAGCGCGTCGTCACCCATGTGCCGTTCGATAAACACGAAGGCAATCGCACCGGCGAGTCCGAGCACGTAACACAGCAGCGCACCGGGCGACCCCCAGCCCCACTCGCGTCCCTGCTCGGCCACGACGAGAAGCGGAACGGTGGCGATGATGACGGTTGCGGCACCCCACCAGTCGATTCGGACCGCGCGCGGGTGGCGTGGCAGGTGCAGGAAGCGCAAGACCACGGCCAGAGCAATGATTCCGATCGGCAGGTTGATGAGGAAAACCCAGCGCCAACCGGCAAGCCACAGAATCTCAGGGGTTCCCGACAGGAGCCCACCGATGAGCGGACCGATGACGCTCGAGATGCCGAACACCCCGAGGAAGAAGCCTTGGTATTTGGCTCGCTCCCGCGGAGCGAGCATGTCGCCCATGATGGCGAGCGGGAGAGCCATGAGACCACCGGCGCCAAGGCCCTGAATCGCTCGGTAGATAGCGAGTTGGTACATGTCCATCGCCGCTCCGGCCATGAGTGACCCGGCCAGGAAGATGACGATTGCGATGATGAAGAGGAGTCGGCGACCGAAGATGTCGCTGAGCTTTCCATAAATCGGTGTCGAGATGGTCGACATGATCATGTAGGCAGTGGTGACCCACGCCTGAAGGGCCATTCCGTTGAGGTCGTCGGCGATGGTGCGCATCGACGTGCTCACGACGGTTTGGTCGAGCGCGGAGAGGAACATCCCCGACATCAGGCCAATCATGACGAGCAAAATCTCGCGTTTTGACATCACGGGGACGACGGCGTTTGGAGCTGTGCGTGCAGACATGGACTCTACGTTAGCAGTAACTTTTAGTAACTCCGGTTGTGTAAAGTAACTGTCATGCCGGTCAATCACGAGCGTCGCGATGACGTGCGCGCCGTGTTTCGGGGGCCCGAACGGGAACTTGCCCTGAGCATCCTGAATCGCGTCGCCGATAAGTGGGCCGTGCTGACCGTCTCGCATCTGGCACGCAAGCCGCAGCGATTTACCGATTTGCTCGAAAACGTTCCCGGAATATCTCGACGAATGCTCACGGTGACGTTGCGACAGCTCGAGCGCGACGGCCTCGTTGCGCGAGAGATTCGGGTAGGTGTGCCCGGACATGTCGACTACGTCGTTACGCAACTGGGTCGGTCTCTTTTTGAGCCGTTGATCGCGGTGGCCCTGTGGGTGTTCGACCACAAAGACGAGATCGCCCAGAACCGGGCACACTATGACGCAGCTGGCGGTGTGACCTCGAGTGTCGCCGACCATGCAGTTACATCGGCGAGAATGTCGCCGTGACTTTTTCTGCTCAACGTCCGGAAACGCCCATCTGGAAACGCGCATCGACCTGGTGGATTGCCGCGGGTGCGGTCGCGATTGTCGGTGTTCTTGTGGCTGTTCTGGTCGTGGGTTCGAACGCGGGTAGCCTCACGGCCCGCCCCGCGTCGAAGCCCCCGACGCATTCGACCACCCGGACACCAACCCCGACACCCACCCCCACCCCCACACCGGCCAGCTTTAACAAGCAAGCCTTTTCGATTGACGATCCCTCGAGTTTGTGGGTCGTTGTGAATAAGCACCGTCCGCTTGCTGACCAGATGTATGTGCCGAGTCCGCTGAGTGATGCTCCCGTGCCGTTTGCGTTTGCCCCGACGCTACGAACCGAGGCAGCGGACGCCATCACTGTGATGTTTGCCGCCTACACGGCCGAGACAGGCGGCGAGATGATGCTGCAAAGTGTGTACCGCAGTTACGACACGCAGGCGGGCATTTATGCCGGTGACGATACGCTGACCGCTCGTCCGGGCTTCAGCGAGCATCAGACCGGACTCGCCGCCGATATCGGCGACATATCGGGCCAATGCGCGGTTCAGGCGTGCTTTGCCGACATGCCAGCCGGACAGTGGCTCGCCGCGAACGCCTGGAAATACGGCTTCATTTTGCGCTACCCCAACGGCTACATCGATACCACCGGGTACGAGTTTGAACCGTGGCATTACCGCTACGTGGGCCCGGATTTAGCGGCCGAAATGCATAACACGGGAACGCCCACGCTCGAGGACTTCTTCGGGTTGGAGCCCGCTCCCCGCTACCCCGACCAGGGCTAGAAGCCAGTGCGCGGTCAACTCAGGTGCGGTCAACTCAGGCGCGGTCAGCTCAGCGCGGCATCAACGATGCGCTTTGCCTCCGCTTGAACCAACGTCAAGTGCTCGGGTGAGCGAAACGACTCCGCATAAATCTTGTAGACGTCTTCGGTGCCCGATGGTCGAGCGGCAAACCACGCGAACTCGGTCTGCACCTTGAGACCGCCGAAAGCGGCTCCGTTGCCCGGCGCGTGAGTCAGCGTGGCGGTAATCGGGTCGCCGGCGAGTTCGGTTGCGGTGATGGACGACGCGTCGAGTTTGCCGAGCCTGGCCTTTTGTTCTCGGGTGGCGGGAGCATCCACTCGCTCGTACGCCGAGTCACCGAAACGTTTGACCAACTCGCGATAGCGCGTCGACGGTGTTGTGCCCGTCACACTAAGAATTTCAGCGGCCAGGAGGCACAACAGAATTCCGTCTTTGTCTGTGGTCCAGACCGTTCCGTCGAATCGCAAAAAGGAGGCACCCGCGCTTTCTTCGCCGCCGAAACCCACCGAGCCGTCCACGAGACAGGGAACAAACCACTTGAATCCCACGGGCACTTCCCACAGTTGCCGACCCAGTGCGGTGACCACGTGGTTGATCATGCTCGACGACACCATCGTCTTGCCCACGCGTGCATCCGCCCGCCACTCGGGACGATGTGTAAACAGGTACTCAATCGCGACGGCCAAGAAGTGATTCGGGTTCATGAGCCCCGCATCGGGAGTGACAATGCCGTGTCGATCAGCGTCGGCATCGTTGCCCGTGAGCAGGTCAAAGTCGTGGCGTTTGCCAATCAGCGAGGCCATCGCGTTCGGGCTTGACGGATCCATTCGAATCTTGCCGTCCCAATCGAGTGTCATAAATGCCCACTGTGGGTCCACATCGGGGTTCACGACCGTCAGGTCGAGGCCATACGTGCGACCAATTTCGTCCCAGTAGGCGACGGATGCTCCCCCCATCGGGTCCGCGCCAATGCGCACCCCCGCTCGCGCAATCGCGTCCATGTCGATGACGTTGCGCAGGTCGTTGACGTACTCGGTCAAAAAGTCGTACGTGCGCACCAGTCCTTCGGGGTCGGTTCGGCGCACATCGGCAAGCCCGCCATCGATAATCTCATTTGCTCGCTCGGCAATCGCGTTCGTGGCGTCGGAATCGGCCGGTCCGCCATGGGGAGGGTTGTACTTGAATCCCCCGTCGCCAGGCGGGTTGTGGCTGGGCGTGACGACGATGCCGTCGGCGAGATGCCCGCCGCCCGACTCGTTGCCGGAGGAACGTGCGTTGTGCCGCAGAATGGCGTGCGAAATGGCCGGTGTCGGCGTGAATCCATCTCGCGCATCCATCACGACGTCGACGCCATTTGCGACCAAAACTTCGAGGGCCGTCGTCTGAGCCGGCCGCGACAGCGCATGCGTGTCCGCGCCAATGAACAAGGGTCCCGTGATTCCCTGCTGGGCTCGGTACTCGCAAATGGCCTGCGTGATGGCAAGGATGTGAGTTTCATTGAAGCTTCGATTAAACGAGGACCCGCGATGACCCGATGTGCCGAAAGCCACACGTTCGTGCGCCCGGGAGACGTCGGGAACCTGGTCGTAGTAGGCCTCTACGAGGGCGACCACATCAACCAAGTCACTTGTTGCCGCGGGCATACCCACTCGGGTTGTCATGCCCGACAGTTTGCCACCGCCGGTAGTCTCTAGGGAATGTCTATTTCTTTCAGTTACCTTGGGCCCCCCGGCACCTTTACCGAAGCTGCACTCGCGCAGGTTCCGCAGGCGGCCGGCCACGAATGGCGCCCGGTGAGCAACGTGGGCGAAGCGCTGGACGATGTAGTGTCGGGTCGATCCATGGCAGCCATGATTGCGATTGAGAATTCTGTCGAAGGTGGAGTGACGGCGACCCAAGATGCCCTCGCAAAAATTCCTGGCTTGCGCATCATTGGCGAATACCTCGTGCCCGTTCGCTTCGATTTGGTCGCCCGCCCCGGCACACAACTCTCTGATGTCACGATTGTCAACGCGCATCCTGTTGCCTACGCGCAGTGTCGTGCGTGGCTCGAACTGTCGGTGCCGCATCACGGGCACATTCCAAGCCCGAGCAACGTTGCGGCCGCTGCTGAGTTGTTGACATCCTCGGTCGCCGACGCCGCCATTGCACCACCCGGTATTTCATCGCACTACGACGTCGAGGTGCTCGCTGAAAACGTCGGAGATAACCCCAACGCCCAAACACGATTCGTGCTCGTCAGTAAGACCACCGAGTTGCCGGCACCGACAGGTCACGACAAAACCACCCTTATTATCGAACTTCCGGATGACCGGTCAGGAGCCCTGTTGGAGATGTTCGAGCAATTCGCCACGCGTGGCGTGAATCTGAGCCTCATTCAGTCGCGGCCGATTGGTGATGAATTTGGCCGATACCGGTTCGTCATTGACGCGGATGGACACGCCCGTGATGAACGGATGTCCGACGCCTTGCTCGGATTGCGTCGCTTCAGCCCCAAAGTCATTTTCTTAGGTTCGTACCCGCGTGCCGATCGTGCGCTCATCGTGCACGAGGACCGGTATGCCGATCAGGTGTTCGCGGATGCTCGAGCATGGCTCGATCGAATCTTGGGGTCGTGACAGCCTCGGTAGACTGACCTTCGTGATTGACCCCGTGCTTCTTCGCGACAACCCGGACGTTGTTCGTCGTTCGCAGGCGGTTCGCGGCGACGATGTGACTCTTGTCGATGCGGCCGTAGAGGCCGATGGTGCCCGGCGCGCCGCTCTCACGCATTTTGAGACCCTTCGCGCCGAACAGAATCTGTTCAGCAAAAAAGTTGGTCAGGCTCAGGCCGATGAAAAGAAGGCGCTGCTCAGCGAGGTTGCCCAGCTGGCTCAGCAAGTTAAAGACGCGAACGCCGCCGCCACCGCGGCCGAAGAAGCCTACGACGTTGCCGTTTCTCGACTCGGCAATCTTGTGCTTGACGGTGTGCCTGCCGGTGGCGAAGAAAATTTTGCGACGTTGCGCACTTACGGCTCGCCCGCAAAGTTTGACTTTGAACCCAAAGACCACGTGGAGCTTGGCGAGGCACTCGATGCCATTGACACCGTGCGTGGTGCCAAAGTGTCGGGCGCGCGGTTCTACTTCTTGAAGGGCGTGGGCGCTCGGCTCGAACTCGGCCTCATGAACATGGCTCTGGAACAAGCGATTCACGCGGGCTTCACGCCGCTGATTACACCCACGCTGGTGCGGCCGGAGATCATGAAGGGCACCGGCTTTCTCGGGGCCCATGCCGATGAGATTTACTACCTGCCCGCCGATGACCTGTACCTTACGGGCACGAGCGAGGTTGCGCTCGCCGGGTATCACTCCGACGAGATCATCGACGTGAGCGCGGGGCCCGTGCGCTACGCCGGGTGGTCGACGTGTTACCGGCGCGAGGCAGGGTCCAGCGGCAAAGACACGCGAGGCATCATCCGTGTTCACCAGTTCAACAAGCTCGAGATGTTCGTCTATGCGCATCCGAGTGAGGCCGAAGCCGAGCACGAACGTCTCGTCGCGTGGCAGGAGGCCATGCTTCAAAAACTTGATCTCGCATATCGTGTCATTGATGTGGCCGCCGGGGATCTCGGTTCTTCGGCTGCGCGCAAGTTCGATATTGAAGCATGGATTCCCACCCAGGGCGCCTATCGCGAGCTCACGTCAACGTCAAACTGCACAACATTCCAGGCTCGCCGGCTCCAGACCCGCTTCCGCACGGAGTCCGGCAAGACCGAGCCGGTCGCCACGCTCAACGGCACACTTGCAACCACGCGATGGTTGGTCGCGCTCCTCGAAACTCACCAGCAAGCCGAAGGCTCGGTTGTGGTGCCTCCCGCACTTCGTCCCTTTGTGGGCGGTCTCGAAATCCTTACTCCGATTGGTTCTTAATGGTTGAGTTCGATCCCCTCTATCGCTGGCTCATCGCCTTAGATATCGACGGCACCATCGTCTCAAGACGAGGCGATGTTGACGAGGCGGTGAAAAAGGAAATTCGGCGGGTAAGCGACCTCGGTCACGAGGTCACGTTGGCCACGGGACGATCGGTCGGAGACACGTTCCCGATTCTTAACCAACTCGGTATCAACCCCGAATACGTCGTCTGCACCAACGGTGCAACGGTGTTGCGTCGGGATCCTCTCGAACCGAGCGGCTACTCGTACGAGTGGGTGGAGACGTTCAGCCCGGCAACCGTGCTGAGCACGATTCAGCCCTACCTTCCCGAGGGAAAGTACGCGGTCGAAGACGAGCACGGTGACTATTACTACACCGAGCCGTTCCCGGGCTATGCGAACGCACCCCGGAGCCACAAAGTGCCGTTCAACGACCTGCTCTTCATCGAGGCAACGCGCGTCGTAGTGATTTCTCCCGAACACGACTCGGGCATGGACCAGTTCCTGGAGATGGTCAACAAGATGGGTTTGCATAGCGTGAGCTATTCCATTGGTTACACCGGCTGGCTCGACATCGCTCCTGACGGCGTCAACAAGGCGACCGGCCTGGAGCGGATTCGTGAAAAGCTCGGCATCCCGCGCTCACACGTTGCCGCGGTTGGCGACGGAAAAAACGACGTCGAAATGCTTGAGTGGGCCGCGGCCATGGGTCGAGGGGTGGCAATGGGGCAAGCGCCACTCGAAGTGGCGACGGTGGCCAACGAATTGTGCCCCTCCGTCGACGACAACGGTGTCATTACCGTTCTCGCGTCTTTCAATTAGTCACCCGTAACTCGATCAGGTTCGGCGCACAGAACCTTGCCAGAATCGCGTGGCAGGGTGAGGAGGAACCTCGTCGGGTAGCATTAACCGTTGTCGTTCGACGTCCGAAAGGTCGACGAATTTCAGCGGGAGGGCTGTCCGAGCGGCCGATGGAGCTGGTCTTGAAAACCAGTGAGCAGCAATGCTTCGTGGGTTCGAATCCCACGCCCTCCGCACCACTTACCCAATTTCACCGCCAGAACGTCGTTTGGAGCAGACCTGATGAACGGTTCGACTTCTCGTCCATCGTCGCGTCGACGACCCGTCGCTCGACACGGGCGCCTGCGTCCTCGTGGCCCCGTCACGTTCGTCGTCTCGATTCTTGCGTCGGCGCTCGCTGTCGTCTTAGTCAGTGCGTCATCGGTGGCCGCGATTGCCGTGTGGGACGTGTCGCGTACCGTGCATGAGGGCGTCACGTTGGCGAACGAACCTGAGGTCATTCCCTCGATTGGTGAGATTGAAGGCGGTGTGAACATCCTGCTGGTCGGCAGTGACTCGCGCGCGAACACAGGGCTCGAAGAAGACGGCGGCGTTCTCAACGACGTCAACATGCTTCTGCACATCTCTGCCGACCACACCAGCGCCACGGCTGTCAGCATTCCCCGCGACATGGTTTTTCCCATGGCGGACTGTCCCGATTCGAATGGCGATGGGCAAAGCGACGGAGGCGGTTGGACCGGGCCAATCAACGCGGTCATGAACGAGGGTGGGCTTCCCTGCGTCGTGGCGACCGTCGAGCAAGTCACGGGTATGGCGATCCCCTACGCGGCGCTCGTCGATTTTGCCGGAGTTATTCAGATGGCCGATGCCATCGGTGGAGTTGACGTGTGCGTGGCTGAAACCATCGAAGACCAATACACCGGAACGTTCCTTGATCCTGGAATTCACACATTGAGTGGGGCCGAGGCCCTCGCCTTCCTGCGTACTCGACACGGAGTGGGCGATGGTTCCGACCTCGGGCGCATCTCGAATCAGCAGGTATTTTTGTCCTCTTTGGTTCGAAAGTTGAAGAGCAGTGAAACGCTCACGAATCCCGTGAAGCTTTATCGCATCGCCAAGGCGGCGCTGGGCAACATGGAACTCTCGAACAGCCTCAACAACGTCGACACGATGGTGTCAATTGGCATGGCACTTCGCAACATTCCGCTCGATAGCGTGGTGTTCGTTCAGTACCCCGGCTCGACCGGTGGGGACGGTGTCTACACGGCAAGAGTGCAACCAATCCAGTGGGCGGCCGATGAGCTGTTTGCTGCTCTGATGGCCGACCAGCCCGTTGCCGTCAGCGGAGGTACGGGAGTTGGCTCTGCGGTCGACCCGAATGGGGAGGCGCAACGCGCCGCCGATGAAGCCGCCGCGGCAGCGGCGAAGGCGAGTGCGACTCCTCTTTCTCAGAAGAAGCCGACCAGCAGCGCCTCAGCCTCAGCCTCGGCGATGCCGACCGCAACGCCGACCCCCACAGCGGCCGCGCCAGCACCCGCCAAAGTTCAACTGCCCTCGGACATTCACGGACAGAGCGCGAACGATTACACGTGCTCGAAGGGCCGAACGCTCAACGACCAGTAATCGAGTTAGCCTCACCGGTGCGCAGCGGTTAGACTTCTGCGGTGCGCTTTCGAGTGCGCTGGAGACGTCGCATAGTCCGGTCGAGTGCGCCTCACTGCTAATGAGGTAAGGGTCTTAAAGCCCTTCGGAGGTTCAAATCCTCTCGTCTCCGCCAATAAAAAAACCCGCCCATGCCGGCGGGTTTTTTTATTGGCTGGTAGCGGCGAAGTGAGGATTTGGGAGGAGGCAACCCAGTGGGTTGCCGACGGCTCCTCTCGTCTCCCTCCCGAATTCCCTCAGGCATTTACGTAGACTCACGTGAGCAACCGCGATTGAAATCAGGAGGGGCGACGTGGCAAGACGCATGCAGATGGGCAACGGGATTTTTGCGACGTTCGCGGAGTTGATGGTGTCGTCGGCGGACGCCTTCGATGCGGTCATCGCGGCACTGTGCGCGCGCGCCGCTGCACTCGGGCTCGTCGAACGTCCACCAGACGAGATTGTCGAACGCGCGCGAGTCGAGGGGTGGATTGCCCTGCCGACAGGACCCATTGGCGACCTTCTCCAGACCACGCACTAGCCGGGGTGTCGCGGACACACGTCACTCTTCGTGTTCGTGATTCCACTGCGCCTCGGGATCAAATCCGCTGCCGTACTGCGTTTGCGGATACCCGGTCATTGGTGAGTATCCGTGGGGTCCGTTGTAGTAGTCCCCGGGATTCATCCCGTCCGCGTCCGCGTCGGGATCAGGCGCACCGGGGACACTTCGGCGCCCTGAGGTGGACCCGGCGAGGCCACGAACGAGCAACACCATGAACCAGCCAATGAGAACCAGACAGATGAGGGAAGCGGCGATACCGCCGAGAATGGCTAAACCCACCGCGTGTCCTTTCGTCGATTTCGAGCATCGTGACACTCGCAGTACCTACCGACACCGGACTAGTCTGACTTCGCCATAGTTCTACCGCCCACGTGTGCACCTGCCACACCATCAGAGGACAAAACATGCAACGTCACGCGACGGCGGTTATGCACATTCGCGCACTGGGTCCTGCGCGAATGGTGTTGGCGGTGGCGGTCGCGCACGACGGGCGTGAGCACGAGCAGCTCGAGGTCGAGCAAGCGGGGCAGCTCATCCCGACCATTGAATTGACCGACCAGTATGGCTCGCGATTGCATGAGTGCAACATTGACGTCGGCGACGTGAGAATTCGATACGAGGTTGACGTTGTCGGACGTTCGCCTCGCGCAACATCAGACGACCTCGACACGTTGACGTTCCTGCGCCAAAGTCGCTACTGCGAGTCGGATGCTCTGCACCAGACCGCTGAGGAGCTCTTCGGCGGGCTCGACGGTCACGCGCTCGTACTCGCGGTGCGGCAGTGGACCGCCGACACCATTCGCTACGAGCACGGGTCAACTTCCACCGAGGACGGCGCGTTGGCCGTTCTTGACGCGGGACGAGGCGCGTGCCGCGACTTCGCCCATGTGATGATTGCACTCTTACGCGCTCGGGACATTCCTGCCAGATATGTCAGTGTCTACGCGCCAGATCTCGCGCCGATGGACTTTCACGCGGTCGTCGAAGCGTTCGTTGACGGGGAGTGGATGGTCATTGACCCCACCGGCCTCGCGCCAAGGCAAACGTTCTTGCGCATCGCAACGGGACGTGATGCAGCAGATGCGGCGTTCATGACGACAATTGGGGGGCCCATCGAAATGATCAGCGTCGTCGTTACCGCATCCGCGTCTGAAACTCCCGTAGATGATCACGTTGCCCCCGTCTCGCTGAGGTAACACTGACGTGAATCCATTCATGGTTGTCTGCACGTTCAAAGATGGAATTGAGATGCCGGAAATTATGGCGCTCGCACCGCAAGAACGCGATGCAGCAAAAGCGCTCCAAGATGACGGCCGACTCGGCGCCGTCCGACTCGCTACACCGAGCCGAAAAGTGTTTCTCGAAGTCTTCGCGCGTGACCTCGAGCATGCGCAAGAAACAGTCGTCAGCCTGCCGATGGGACCGCTCTGGAATCTTGAGATTTACCCCCTCGTGCAGCCGGCGGAGATTCTCGGAAAATAGCTACCCTCGATTTTGGGTATGCTTTCTGAGTTAGTTTCTAACACTGCGCCCGTAGCTCAACGGATAGAGCATCTGACTACGGATCAGAAGGTTGGGGGTTCGAATCCCTCCGGGCGCACCAGCAAAACAGACCCCCTTGAGGGGTCTTTTTTGTTGGTTGCATGCTATGTGCATTCCAACCGTGGTTCGCTGGGCCCATGCTTCAACGCGAAGCACGGCTTCGCGGCGGGGACCCTCTTAGGCTCACGCATTATGCAATTTGCGGAGTGGCTACTAGTCCCCGAGAATCGCCTTCCGAAGCGTGTCGAGACCGGTGCCACCAATGTCCAACACACGCTTGTGCCACTCTTTGAGGTCGAACGACTCACCCTCTCGACGCTCGCACTCGCGACGCAGCTCCTCCCAGATGCGCTGACCGACCTTGTAGGAGGGCGCTTGTCCCGGCCAGCCGAGGTACCGCGTCACCTCGAACCGAATGAATTCTTCGTCGAGGAGCACGTTGTTGCGCATGAACTCGAAGGCATAGTCGGCATCCCAGACTCCGCGTCCACCGGGGCGTTGTTTGCCCAGGTGCACCCCGATGTCGAGCACCACGCGGGCGGCGCGCATGCGCTGACCATCCAGCATGCCGAATCGGTCACCGTCGTCGTCGAGATAGCCGAGTTCCGCCATGAGGCGTTCGGCATAGAGGGCCCACCCTTCGGCATGTCCGCTCGACCCAGCCAGCTGGCGACGCCACGTGTTCAGCTGCGATGCGTTGTAGACCGCTTGGGAAATTTGCAGATGATGACCCGGCACACCCTCGTGATACACGGTTGTCGTTTCGCGCCAGGTGTCGAACTCGGTGACACCCTCCGGCACGCTCCACCACATGCGCCCGGCGCGCGCGAAGTCGTCGCTCGGCCCCGTGTAGTAAATGCCTCCGTCTTTGGTGGGGGCAATTCGACATTCGAGCTTGCGCATCTCAACCGGGATATCGAAGTGTGCCCCGTTGAGGTCGCGAATCGCCGTGTCGGAGAGGTTCTGCATCCACGCCTGTAGAGCAGCCGTCCCATGAATTTTTCGTGAGGAGTCAGTGGCCAGAAATGCGACCGCGTCGGCAACGCTGCCTCCACACAGACGGGCAGCGATTCTCTCTTGTTCGTCGGTCATGCGAGCAAGTTCATCGAGACCCCACTCGTAGGTTTCATCCAGGTCGATGGTTGCACCAAGGAATCGGCGCGAGTGGAGTTGGTAGAGGTCTCGGCCCACTCCGTCGCGATCGTGAGAGGCGGGGGCGAGTTCGTCGCGAAGAAAGTCGGCAAATGTGGAATACGCGGACCGGGCCAACTCGGCGTTCGTGCGGAGTTTCTCGCGCAGCGAAGCCGGAAGATTATCGGGTGCCGTGTCTCGCGCCAAGGTCACGAAAAACCCTGTGCCACTCGCATTTCGTTCCGCTTGGGCGATCACCTCGTCGATTTGACGACGAGCGGGAACATGCCCCTCGCGGATTCCCTCACGCAAGGTTTCGCGATAACCCTTCAGCGCGTCGTCGAGATTTCCGAGCTTCGTGGCGATGGCATCCCAGTCGGTCTCGTCTTCGCTCGGCATGAGGTCGAAGACGTCCCGCAATGATTGCGCGCGGGAGGCGATGTTGTTGAGGTCGCGCAGATGCCATCCGGCCGCGCTGGTCTCGAGAGCAAGTCGAAGCTCGGCTCCCAAGTCAGCCTGGGTGACGCGGTCCACGTCATCGAGGGCCGTTGCCGATTCGAGTTTCGAGAGGGTGTGTTGGGCTGCAGCCACCCAGGCCGCGTGTCCCTCGGGAGAAAGATCGCCGTAGCCCGTGATATCACCCTTACGACCAAGCCACACGCGGTAGTCCGGATCGAGCTCGCAGAGGGTATCCACCCACTCCTCGGCGATTCGATCGAGTTCGGTTGGTTGCCTTGGCTCGCTCATGATGCGAGCATAGTCAGCCGAATGCGGATGCGAACCGGATCGGGTCGAATCCGCTCGTGCCTAGTAGATACCGGGAATGATGCGGTACTTCACCTTCGCCGTGTATTGGCTCCACAAAGTCCCGTACTTCGCTTGGCAGATTTTCTCGTCATCGCGCTCGCGAGTGACGAAAAGCGCCACGTAGTAGAGGGGGTAGAGCCAGATCATCCAGATGCCGAAGTAGCCAGTTGCAGCTGCAATGGCCACAGCTTGGAGGATTTCTCCAAGGTAGTTGATGTGTCGACTCGCACCCCAGAAGCCGTTGACCAGCAGGGAGTGCTTTCCGTCGCGCAGAGCGTGCGGCGCGAGTCCTAAGAACGTGCGGTCGGGCGCAGTCTTGAAACGGAATTTCTGCATGTTCGCACCGCGGGTGAGAACCCAGCCAACGAAGAACAGCGCACCGGTCAGAACGAGCGCCCAAGTTGGCGTGCCGGGATTGGGGAGGTCTGCGGTGAACCACAGTGAGACCGTATAGAAGTAGGGATAGAAGGCGAGGCAACCGAAGCCCAACTTGAATCCGACGCGCTCAGCAATGAAGTCATACGTCCACAGGTGTACGCGCTCGAAAATCAGATACTCGAAGCAGAACCACGTGAGCATGGCGCAGGCGAGAAGAAATCCGGGGTTGATGTCCTTGACGTTTGTGATTTGGTAGGCCGCAAAGGACAGAACATTGAGTTGTAGCAAGACCGCACCCACGAGGTAGAGCCAGACTTTGGCATCGATGTATCCATTCCCCAGCTGCGGGTTTTTGGACCGCCCAAACCAGTAATCGGCGAAGAAGGATGCACGCACACGCGGTGACCTCAGCACGACGTACAGCGAGTAGACGAGACCAATGATGACGGCCCCGATGAGACCCCATCCACGCGTCTCGTAGAGCCAGACGTAGGGAACAAGATTCGTTGCCCCCAGCGCAAACCAGAGGGCGATGCTGGCCACGAGAACGTAGATTCCGTTAATGCGATATCGCAAAACCTGACCGGTGGACTCGTTGGTCACGTACCCGGTGACGCGGCGTGCCGGAATGACGACGTGGAGCAACGTGATTACTGCATAGGCGATAAGCGGCGTGAGTAAGCCAAAAAGAATTGTCACGACAAGCCTCCCGTGTTTTTTGCCATGATGCCGATTGTGGCGCGCCTCGACAGTAGTCGGGTCATCATGAATCTGCCAATTTTGTTGACCGGGCCAGGAATCACGACGGGACCGCGTCCGAGGGCGTTCAGGGTTTGTTCGGCCACGGTGACGGCCGGCAGGGTACCTGGGGCCGGCCGTGTGCTCTCCGCCTGTTCGTAGCCGGGCGTCAGGATTGCGCCTGCGGTGCAGACCAACACGTCGACACCTCGCGGAGCGAGCTCTTTCCACAGGCCTTCTGCCAACACCGTGTTGAACGCCTTCGTCGCGGCGTAGGCCGCCAAGTTCGGGCTGCCCTGCCCCCCTGCAAGTGACGACATGAGCACAATGCCACCGCGCCCTCTGTCGATCATGGGAGTCGACAAAAGCTTGGTCAACAAGAGAGGTGCGCGCACGTTGACGGCGGCCGCCGATTCGAGCTGCGCTTCGGTCGCTTCGGAAAATGGTCCGATTGGCACGGATGCGGCGTCATACACGAGCAGACCAATCTCGAGACCGAGGGCGGTGATTCGCTTCTTGACCTCTCTGATGTCTGTCAAGTCCGCCTCGATGGTGATGACATCGACGCCGTAACGGTCAGAAATTCGAGTGGCTGTCGCCTGGAGAGCTGCTTTGTTACGGGCCAGGATGACCAGGTTCAGGCCGCGCCGGGCAATTCCCTCCGCGAACGCGGCGCCGAGCCCGTAGGAGCCCCCGGCAACAAGCGCATACGGTCCGTACTTTTGGGCAAACGATTGTCTCGTCACGATGCAACGTGACTAAGGGTTATGACGGGAATCCTACTCATAGCAGCAAATCTTAGTCCGCCAGTCAACTCAATCTTCTGAGGCTTGTTCGAGTTACCGAATCGATAGAGTCGGAGGACTATCTGTGGCACCGAGGGGCGAACGTGAACAAAAAGCTTGCCCTCGCGGCGGTATTCGCGGCGCTCGGAACCTTAATGTCGCTGGGAATTTCCCCGGCGCTCGCGGCGACCAACTCTTTGCCCGCATCCAATTCCTTGTACACGATCGACGCTCTAGGCACTGGCGTTTATGAGACCACATCGTCCGGCGCCCAAACCCGACTCACGCTTCAACTCAACGATGACACCTTTGGTTCTTTCCCCGCGGGCGCATTCAACCCTCTGGATCAACGGGCCTACATAGTGTTTGCCCACGCCGTTGGGTCTTGCGGCATCGATTCCATTGACCTTCTGGGTGGGGCCCCGCACGAGCGAGTGCCCGTAACGAATCATGACACCACGCTCATTCGGTGCTACGGGTTTGACATTGACCCTGCCGGAAACGCGTGGATCTCCGCAACAGATTCACTCCACTCCGTTTATGCCATCTGGAAACTCAACCTATTGACGGGCGCAGCGACCGATCGCGTGGTTGTTCCGGAGGAACTTTTCGGATTCACGGTCGCCCCCGATGGAACGTGGTTCGGCATCAAGGCGAATGGGAATCTTGTTCGAATCGACAGCACGTCGGGCGCGTTCACGACCATGGTCTCGACGACACTTCTGGACACGTATGACATCACCGCGGATTCGGCGAGCACATTGTGGTTTACCGACCAAGAGGGAAGCGCTCCGTTTCAACTTTATTCGTGGCGTAATCCCGACACGGGCTACACGATGCAAGGTGACCTGAGTGTTGGTGGCCTCACCGGTGCCGGAGTATTCGGGCCGATTTTTGTGGGCCTATCCACGCCCGCGATTAGCGCGCTTGCGCACTCACCCTCGTTGGCCGACACCGGCGTCGACCCCTCCCTTCAGGCCGGGGTTATAACTCTTGGTGCGGGACTTGTCGGTGCAGGAATGGCGACGCTTGTTTATTCTCGGCGCCGATTCAGCAAGGGCTAAAACCTCGACGAGTACCCCCAGGGTGATGTTCATCAGAAGGTAAGGTGACATCACAGACGGCGTGCGATAGGTTCTCTGCAGAGCAAGCGTCGCGTGATTCTTGCAGGGAGAGTTCGATGAATATGTCGCGTCGTCTGCAATTTAAGAGTGCCGTACTGGGAATCGCGCTCGTCGTTTCCACCGTCGTTCAGTTCGGTGTGTCTTCCCCCGTATTTGCGGATTCGACACCGGCTCCCGCACCCTCGGCGACTCCCATCACAAGCCCAGCACCAGGCGATGCCTCCAGCGCGACGCCTCCGGCGACGGCAACACCCATCGCGACCGCACCGGAGACCTCGTTCTCGGTTTCACCGCTGTCCGCAACCTCGCGATCGCGCGTCACCCCGGAGATTGTCGGTGGCGTGACGGCCACGATTGCGGACGCTCCCTGGCAGGTCGCTCTCGTGAGCTCCGACCGTACGGTGCCCGAGTTTGATGGGCAGTTCTGCGGCGGTTCCATCATTGCGACGCAGTGGATTCTCACCGCAGCGCACTGCGTGTTTGACGAGCAAGAAGACGGTTCGTTCGTGCAGACGGATCCGACCTCGATCAACGTTCTTGCCGGGCAGGCGACCCTGGTGACCCGCGACGACACCTTGCCGCCCAAGAGCTTGCCGCCCAACAACCGGTCGGTCGCAGTCGACCAAATCATCGTGCACCCGCACTATGACCCGACTTCGGAGCACGATGACGTCGCACTTCTCAAGCTGACATCAGCGCTGACGCCCGTCACCGGGCAGAAGCAGAAGATAAACCTGCCAACGCAACGTAACTACGAGGGCGCAAGCCTCATCACCGGGTGGGGGTCAATCGCATCTGGTGAAAATGCATATCCGACGGTTCTGCGCAAGGCCGACGTCACCGTCTTGCCCGACTCGGCCTGCACCGGCTCCTATCCCGACAGCTTTGACGGTTCCAAGATGCTGTGCGCGGGCACGGAGGAGTTCGACCGTGACACCTGTCAAGGTGACAGCGGTGGGCCACTCGCAGCGAATAAAGGCGCAACGGGAACCGTCCCGTGGTTCTTGGTTGGCATCACGAGTTATGGCATCGGGTGTGCAAACGGGCAAGACCCGGGTGTCTACACCGAGGTCTTCAACTACGTCTCATGGATCAATCAATATGCCGGGGTTACATCGGCGATCATTTCAGGCCAAATTAAGGAACAGGCCACACAGGCTGACTCCGCGACTCCCCTTCCGCATGCTGAAGTTTTCATGTGGAAAGCAAGTGATGTCGGTAAAGAAGGTGCCGACTACACCTGGACCGTCGCCGACGCCGACGGAAAGTACTCTCTGCTTCCGCCTTCTGCGGGCGACTATGTGCTTGAGTTTCGCCCGCCTGCGGATGACATCTCCAATTTGGTCGCAGAGTGGTACAACGACAAGCCCGTAGCTCAACTGGCCACGCGCATCACGTTTGGCACCACAGCCAAGCCGAACATCGACGGTGTCTTGTCAAACGGGGGCACGATTTCCGGCAAGCTCACTCACGCTGTTGATGGTCAAGAAGTCCCCTTCGAAGGCGCCTATGCGTGTGCGTTTGCGACGCTGGACGAGCCATTCTGTGCGGTCACGGACACCGAGGGGAATTACGAAATCGCAAACTTGGGCGCTGGCTCATACAAGCTTCACTTCGACGTGTCGCAAACGCAGACCATCGAGGTTCTCAGCGCGTGGTGGGGAAATGCGGCGGGCTATGACTCGGCAACCGCCGTGACCCTCGGTGGCGGCGCGAGCGTCACCGGTAAAGATTTCTCGCTTCCGGCAGCAGGATCCATCTCGGGTTCTGTAACCGGGCACCTGACGGACACCCCCCAGGCGCTCAGTGGCATTCTTGTCAACGCCTACGAGGCGAACTCGCTCGAACTACTTGGTAGTGCAATCACGGACGAAACGGGCAACTACACGATCCTCGGCCTCGATGCGATGTCGTACAAACTGCAATTCGTCAACGAGTCCGATCTCAACTTGTTGGACGAGTGGTACAACAACGCAGGCGACGCAAGCGTTGCCACGAGCATCCCGTTGGCGAAGTCACAACAGCTTGTCGGCAAAGATGTGGTGCTTGACCGTGGGGCTGCCGTGAGCGGAACCGTGACATTCGCGAGCCAGCCGCTCGAAAACGTCGACGTGTCGATGTTCGTCGACTGCTGTGACGACCGCCCTTTCCAAACCGCCCAGACGGATGCTGAAGGACACTACTCGTTCCAGAAGCTCCTGCCCGGCAAGTATTACCTCAAGTTTGACGCTCCTGAGCAACCGACGCTGGTCACCGAATATTTGGGCCATTCGGCTACGCGCCTGCGCTCTGCGGGTGTCGCGCTGGGTGCCGGACAAATTCGAGCCGACGCGGACTTCGAGATGAAAACCGGAGCAACGATTTCGGGATCAGTGACTCTCGCCGCCGACGGGTCGCCGGCGACCGGAACTTGGGTGAGCGCGTATTCGATTACCGGTCGGTATGCGGGCAAGGGCGGCATCGTCGATGAGGCGGGCCAGTACACCATCACGGGCATCGGGCCGGGCACCTTCTTCATCAAGGCAGACCCGACGACGACTCGGCTGAATGCCGTCCCGCAGTGGGCGGATGCAAAATCGAGCCCGCTGACGGCGAATGCCGTCACACTCGACTATGAGCAGGAGCAGACGACCAACTTTTCATTGACGGCCGGCTCGACCATCGCGGGGACGGTGTCAATTAGTGGCTCGGGCGATCCTCTGAGCGAAAAACTAGTGACCGTCTGGCAGTGGGGCGACCCTTCCGTAGATTACCGAAGCCCATATGCACGCCAGTGGACGGCATGGACGGATCAAAATGGCGCCTATCGGGTAGTTGGGCTTGAGCCTGGGACCTACAAGGTCTGTGTCGAAGACGATCCCACGGATGAACTCGTTTCGCGGGGTTGCTTTGGCGGAGCAATCTCGGTCGACGAGGCCGACCCGGTGATTGTGTCCAGTGGAGCTGACGTGAGCGCCAACATAACCGTGCGTCCCGTGGGCTCAATCAGTGGAACGGTCACCAATTCTTACTTTGAAGATGCTGCCCCTGAGGCGGGCCAGACCGTCTATCTCTTTCAAGCCGGGCACATACCCGTGTTGTACCAGGGGCTGGCACAGGCGGTCACTGGCGAGGATGGTTCCTATACGTTCAGTGATGTTCCCGAAGGCGATTACATTATTCGCGTCGGTGGCGGCATGTGGGACGAGGACATTGACTACGTCCCCGAGTATTTCGAGGATTCCTACTGGTTCAACTCTGCTTCTGCCATCACGGTGAATGCTGATGAAAGTGCCGTGGCGAACTTCGATGTGAGCCCTCGCATGGATCCCGTGCCGACTTATTCCGCCCTCTCAGGAAAAGTTGTGACGAGCGCTGGTGCCGGTGTGCCCAACGTCACCGTGACGTCGGTGTGTTCAGGTAGTTGGGGATTCGCGACCACTGACTCATTGGGTTCGTACAAGATTGACTACATGACGCCGGGATCATGCCGAATTACGTATGGCCCCGGATACGACGCGACGACGGGCGCGCCACTGAACTATCTCTCGGCAATTCGCATCGCCACTCTGGGCACAACTGCGACGACGCTGACAAATCAAGTTCTTGTTGCCGGCGGGTCGATCTCTGGAACGGTCAAGAACGCGACGGGAACGGGCGTTCAGGCGAACGTTGCAGTTGTTGATCTCAGCGGTAACTGCGTCGGTATCCTTCAATCGTCACCCAGTGGCGCGTTCACGCTTCCGGGATTGGCGACCGGTTCGTATCGAGTCGGTGTGACGGATTCCTGCACTGACGAAGGCGGAGCGTATTCGTGGAACAGCTATCGAAAGATCACGCAAGGCAATAACGTCCCGGACCGGTGGTTTGGCGGGAAAGCCTTTTTCGCGGTTGCTGACACGATTGCGGTCACGGCGGGAAGCGTCACAACGGGCAAAAATATTGTCGTCTCCACAGAGTCCCGCACCCTGAGCGGAACAGTGTCGCGTGCTCAGGCGTCGGGTGACCCCGCCGCGCAAAGCGACGTCACAATCGTTTTGTCACCTTGGACGCAACAGAAGATGTCGTCGCGAGACCCGTCGACCGTCAGCAACGCCGATGGAACGTTTGCTCTGGGCAAGCTCGCTCCGGGCGACTACTTCGCGACCATTGTTTCGGCAGGAGTCCCGAACACCGTGTGGCGCGGATCCGACGGCGTCGGCGACCCGGAAAAAATACGCATTACTTCGGGTCAAGACAGCACGGACTTCGCGCTGACCCTGCCCAAGCTTCAAAAAGTGACGGCCGTCGTCACCACCCCGAGCTCACTGCTCAAGTTCTGCCATTCCTATGACGCCTTGCCAGCATTCACCGATAGCAAGGGAAACCGGTTTGTCGCTTCCTGGCCCGACGCGTGGACAGATGCGAGCGCAGCCTTTGTCACAAGCTATTTGCCGGTCGAAACGTACACTTTCTCGTTGACCTGTTTGGGTTCGACACTCTGGTTTGGCGGGGCAACGAAGGCCACGGCCACTCCCATCTCGGTTCAGGACGGGGTGGACCCGGAAGTCATCAAGTGGAACTTGGCAACGCCGGCTACAGGCACCGGAAGCATCTCGGGTGTCGTCTCGTCGTCGGTCGGCGGCCGATTGACGCCCGTTGCCGAGGTCAACGTATCGCTTTTTGATGGCACCAATTCGACTCTGCTCGCCATGACGACGACGAACGTTAATGGCGCCTATGGATTCACCGGCATTCCTTTTGGTTCATACAAGGTCTTCTTCAACCACGCAAACGCATTGAGTTCAGTCGACGGTCGACCCGATTTCGCGAGCAAGTGGAATGGAGGCGCTGCCACCAAGTCACTTGCCAGCATCATCCAGGTCAGCAGTGGCACCCGGGATGTGGTCGACGCCAACGCAACTCTCACGACGGCAACCGGCACGGTGCAGGCGGGCCAGACGGCAATTACCGGCACCTTCCGTGTCGGTGCTACGCTGACGGCAAGTCCCGGAACGTGGACTAGCGGTGCGACCCTGCTATACCAGTGGACCCGCGTCCCGTTCGATTTCTCGTGCTCGTGCTTTTACGAAGCACCCGTGCCGATTCCGGGTGCGACATCGTCGACCTACGTTCTGCAATCTGCCGACGCCGGTTATTACGTAGGGCTAGCAATCACCGGTGAAAAGTCGGGATTGGTTTCGAGCACGAGCGCGGTCGACCCTGGCCTCGTTCAGGGTACGGCCATGGTCGCGGGCACGCCCACAATCACCGGAACAGTCGCCGTCGGAAACACGCTGAGTGCCAACAAGGGCACGTGGACGCCCGCGTCACCCACGCTGGGTTACCAGTGGCGACGCGGCGCGATCGACATTCCGGGAGCGACCGAGAGTACCTATCAGGTGACGCCGGCCGACGTCGGCGCGCCACTGAGCGTCATCGTGATCGGCTCGGCATCCAACTACCAGATGGCCGCCGGCACGAGTGCGGCAACCGCAAGCGTTGCCCTCGGCACGTTGACTAAGCCGACACCCACGATTTCGGGTGTGCCGGCGGTGGGTAATGAGTTGACGGGGGTTCCGGGTACCTGGGGTCCGGGCTCGGTCGATTTGACGTATCAATGGCTGCGTGGCACCACCGTCGTCGGCACGAATCTTGCGTACACCGTCGTTTCCGCCGATCGAGGTCAATCGCTAACGTTCAAGGTGTCTGGCGCCAAAACGGGATACTCACCGACGAGTGCGACGAGTGCGGCCGTGACGGGCGTGAACCCCTTTACGCAGTCTCCGACGCCGACCATTTCGGTGTCGGGTGGAGGTTCTCCGGCAGTAGGCAAGACGTTGACGGCCACACCGGGCACATGGTCGCCGACCCCGACCCTGACGTATCTGTGGAAGCGCGGTGCTGACACTATTTCCGGTGCGACAACGGCGAGTTACACCTTGAGCGCGGCGGATGAAGGCAAAGCCATCACGGTGACCGTGACGGCCACGCTGGCCACGTACCCAACAACGCCTAAGACGAGTGAGCCGACGGAAGCCGTGGCCAAGGGATCGTTCACCTCAACTCCTGTCCCGACGGTGACAACGGGTGGTGTGAGGGTCTCGAGTGGTGGTGTGGTTGCCACCGGTGTGACACTCACGGCGGTGCCCTTCGTTTCACCGGCTGTGTGGGTGCCGACGCAGGATTCGTTCACATATCAGTGGTTTGTGGGCGAATCGGCGGTTGCCGACCCTTCCGCATCCCAGACGACATACCTCGTCAAGCCGGCGGATCTCGGCAAACAAATCACGGTGAAAGTCACGGCAAAGAAGGCCGGCTACACCGACACGTCGAGGACGAGTGTCGCGACCGCGGCCGTGACCTATCCGCTGATTGCCACCGCCCCGACGCCGACGATTACCGTCTCGGGAAGCGGCGCTGCTGCGGTGGGTAAGACGTTGACCGTTGTGCCAGGAACAACGCCAACTGGAGCCACGATTAAGGGCTATCAGTGGAAACGTGGAACCTCGGCTACCGGGGAGTTCACCGACATTCCGGGTGCGACATCTTCTGCGAATTACACCCTGACGAGTGACGATGACAACAAGTTCATTCGGGCCACGGTCACGTGGGCAAAGTCGGGTAATGCCGACACCCCGAAGTGGGCAACAACGTTTGCAATCGCGAAGGGAACCTTCATCACGACACCGTCGCCCGTCTTGTCGGGAACGTTGACCGTGGGGGAAACGTTGACGGTCGACCCCGGGTCGTGGTCACCGTCGCAGGACGGAAGCTTCGCGTATGTGTGGAAGCGCGCGGCGAGTGCGACGGCGACCTCGTGGGCGACGATTTCGGGCGTATCCGGTAACACCTATCAGCTCGCGGCCGCAGATCGTGGTCAGTTCATTCGAGTCGAGGTCACCGGTAGCCGAGCCGGCTACAATCCGGCCACAACGTTCAAGGTTTCGAGCGCGGCGATTCTTGCCCCCATGTCAGCTCCCACGCCGACCATTTCGGTCTCCGGCGGTGGCGTGGCGGCAGTCGGCAAGACGTTGATAGCGACCCCAGGCTCGTGGTCCCCGGCGCCGACACTCACATACGTGTGGAAGCGCGGTGCCGACACGATTTCCGGCGCCACAACCGCGACCTACACGTTGACGGCGACGGATGAAGGCAAAGCCATCACCGTGACCGTAACCGGCACGCTTGCCACCTACGTGCAGACGTCAAAGACAAGCGTTGCGACGGATCCCGTGGTCAAGGGATCGTTCACGACTGCCCCCACTCCCACTATTTCGGGTAACAGCTATGTGGGCCAAGCGTTAACAGGAAGTGCGACGGCAACGTGGTCGCCGGCACCAACCAGTTACACGTACCAGTGGTACCGGGGTGAAAATCCGATTGGTTCAGCCACGACTTCGACGTTGACGACGTCTTCGTACACCGTGACGGTAGCTGACTTGGGGCAACAAATTTCGCTCAAAGTCACAGCCAAGCGGGCAGGGTACAACGACACGCCGATGACGAGCGTGGCAACGGCGGCAGTAACGCGTGGGCTCATTGCTTCGCTACCAACGCCCACCCTTTCGGTGACCACGCCGGTTGCCGGCACAGTCAAGGCCGGAAATACTTTGACCGTGGCGGATGGCACGGCTCCAGCCGGTGCAACGGTCAAGGGTTACCAGTGGGTGCGAGCTACGACTTCGACGGGGGTATATTCGATCATCCCCGATGCGACGGCCAAGACGTACACCTTGACGGGTGCCGACACGGGCAAGTTCGTCAAGGCCACGGTCATCTGGTCGAAGGCCGACTACACCGACACTCCGGCACTCTCGGCGGCGACGACCGCCGTCGCCGCCGGTACGTTTGCGACCTCGCCTGCGCCTGTACCGACCATTACGGGCACGTTGAGCGTTGGATCAACACTCACCGCCAACGAAGGCACGTGGTCGCCAACGCCTGATTCCTACAAGTACAAGTGGTTCTATTTGGGAACAGGTGGAACGTATGTGGAAATCTCCGGTGTGACATCGCAAACGTTTGCTCCCACCTCCTTCTACGTCGGCAAGTTCCTCAAAGTAGAAATTATCGCCAAAAAGACGGGATACACCGACTCGGCACCCGTTCGGAGCGCCGCGACCGCGACCGCAATTGTGACGGCAATGCCATAGATTCGGCATCGTGGAGGCAGGACAATCGCCCTGCCTCCGCGATGGAACGGCTCATAGAGAACTCATAGCAGACGCATAACGTGTTGCTTGATGGCAGTCGTACTCTCTGCACAACAGCCCATTTCTGGAGGAATGACATGCCGTTTCACGTTTCTTCTCGCCGAGCGATCGCGTTAGCCACGACAGCTGTGATGGCTGTGGGAGTGGTCACCCTCGCCGGATGCGCCTCCATTGCATCACAACAGGCCACAACAAAGACGCCCGCGCCGTCACACACCTCGAGTTCCGTCAGCGCCGACCTCTTCGCCACCCACGACACCTCGGCCGTCCTGGCTGAGTTGTCGTGGGGCACCCCACAAACTGTCGAGGGGGTGGTGTGGGACTCGGCTGAGGTGACAACCGGCCTCGCTGGTTCGACCTTCACGGTGACGACAAACAGCATCCCGAATCATGAACGGGACACGTATTATGCCGTTCCGCAGAATGGGGTTCTCATCCCCGACGCAAACTCCGCGACGGTCGCGAAAGACCCCACCACTGCTCAACAGCAGACGTTCACATTCCCTACGTCGCCGCAGTATTCAAACTCCACAACCGAAGCACCGCTCGGATCGATTGGCATCATGATTTCTGGAGCTGTGCTGTTCAACCCTTTTGAAGCAGACGGAAGCACGGTTGCCATGGCAAACAATTTCACCGTCACAAAAGACGGTGTCACGGCATCGTTCGTGGATCATTGTTCCGGGCATCCATCACCCCAAGGCAACTACCATTACCACGCCAACTCGTCATGCGTCACGCGACAGGTAGACGCAACCGGCCAGGCCTCGCACATCATCGGTCTCGCCCTCGACGGTTTTCCAATTTATGGGGCATACGACATTGCCGGCGCCGAAGTTACGTCGGACAAGCTCGATGAGTGCAACGGAATCTTCTCGGCGACGCCGGAGTTTCCCACCGGCATCTACCACTACGTTTTGCCCAACACGACCGACGCCACCTCGTCCATTCGATGCTTTCATGGCGTTGTCGATGCGTCACAAATTCGGCAAATGCCGCCCATGATGGGTCAAATGAATCAGCCCGGCCAGGCGGGCCCGCCCGCACAAGGCGGTCAGATGATGCCACCCCCGATGATGGGACAGAATTCGGGGTCGCGACCCTAGCCAAGCGTCGGTGGCTCGTGTTCTCCTGAGTCCGTCAGAAAGACACTGCGAATGGGGACAACAGTGAGCGCAACCAATTGCCCGGCGTGCGGATCGATGGACACGCACCAAGAAGTCACCCCGTATGGCTTCATGCGAAACTGCAACGATTGTGGGTTCGTCTTCAAGCAAAAGTAAGACCCCTCTTCGAAGGAAGAGGGGTCTTACCCATGTCACCGATACGCCGGTGCCACTTTGTGGTGCTTAGAGCGGGCGGATGTTCTCAGCCTGCAAGCCCTTGGGGCCTTGCACGGTCTCGAATTCAACCTGCTGGTTTTCCTCAAGTCCGCGGAATCCGGAGCCCTGGATGGCGCTGAAGTGCGCAAACACGTCGGG
>JBMOEY010000010.1:0-29407 GCA_049314515.1 Microbacteriaceae bacterium | reverse complement strand
GGTGTTCTAACCGACGAGCCGTTCAATCAGCTCGCGATACCGATCGGCCGTTTGAGCCACAATCTCTGGCGGCAACGCCGGAGGCGCTCCGGTCTTGTCCCAGTTGGCGCTGAGCCAATTGCGCACAATCTGCTTGTCGAAGCTGTTGTTGCGCTCGCCGCGGGCATAGGCATCGGCATCCCAGTAGCGACTTGAATCGCTGGTAAGCACTTCGTCTGCGAGAGCGATGACTCCGGTTTCGCGGTCGCGCCCGAACTCAAACTTGGTGTCAGCGAGGATGACCCTGCGTGACGCAGCGAGGCCACTTGCGCGAGCAAAGATCTCGAGTGACAGGTCTCGCAGCGCGCGCGCATCCTCGTCGCCAATCAATTCGACCGTGCGCTCGAACGAGATGTTCTCGTCGTGCTCACCAACCGCCGCTTTGTATGCGGGCGTATAAATGGGCACCGGCAAGCGGTCGCCATTGGCGAGGCCCGGTGGCAATTCGATGCCACACACAGTCTGGGTCTGCTGATACTCCAGCCAGCCACTGCCCGACAGGTATCCGCGCACCACGCACTCGATTGGAAACATGTCCAGATTGGCGACGAGCATGGATCGACTCTTCACTGCGTCGGGGATGCTCGGGGTCTCGTTGTCGGGCAAACGCAGGTGGTTCGGCGCCGGGAGTTGCGCGAACCACCAGTTGCTCAACGTGGTGAGTAATTCGCCCTTGCCGGGGATCTCCGGCTCGAGAACGTGATCGAACGCGCTGATGCGGTCACTGGCAACGACGAGGATGCGCGTGGCGGCGGCAAGGTCTTGGCCGGTCGGCACGTACAAATCACGTACCTTGCCCGAATACGCGTGTTGCCAACCACGCAGCTCGAGTACGGTGGCTCCCGTGAAACCAGCCATCAGCGCCCGCTCTGTTCTTGAGCAACCACGGCAGCGGCGATGTCGGAGCGGAACTGTCCGCCCTCGAGGCCGATGAGACGGATGGCTTCATAAGCGCGGTCACGCGCCTCACCGAACGATGTTGCACGTGCAACAACGCTGAGCACGCGGCCTCCGGTGGCGAGCAGATTCCCCGGTGCGCCAAAGTCGGGTGCAACCGCCGTAGCCGCATGAGCGAGGTGCACGCCGGCGATCTCGGCCGCCGCATCCAGTCCGGTCAATGGTCGGCCGGTGATCGGCGACTCGGGGTAACCCTCGCTCGCGAGCACTACACAAACCGTGTGGTCGGTGCTGAACTGCGGCCAGGGGCGACCGGACAGGTCGCCGGTCGCCGCCGCAAACAGCAGCTCAGAGAGCGGCGTCACCAACCGCGGCAAGACGGCCTGAGTCTCGGGGTCACCGAAACGCGCGTTGAACTCGATGACGCGAATCCCGTCTTTGGTGATGATGAGTCCGCAGTAGAGCAGCCCCACAAAAGGGGTTCCTTCGGCCTCGAGAACACGAATAACCGGCTGCCCCACGGTGTCCATCACCTCGCGAACGAAGGCCTCTTCGCTCCCAAAGCGCTCTGCCAACCACGGCATGGGTGAGTAGGCACCCATGCCACCCGTGTTGGGACCTTCGTCGTTGTCAAAAATGCGCTTGAAGTCTTGAGCCGGTGAGAGTGGCAAAACGTCGTGCCCGTCGCTGAGTAAAAAGAGCGATACTTCGTGGCCGTCAAGAAATTCCTCAACGAGAACACCGCCGTGAGCGAGCCAGTGTGAGGCGTGAGCCACGGCTGCATCCCGATCGGTCGTGACGAGAACGCCTTTGCCCGCGGCCAACCCGTCGGCCTTGACCACGTAGGGAGCGCCGTAGTCGTCGAGCGCCGTTTCGGCTTCGAGCAGTGTGAGTGCCGTGATTGCACGGCCGGTAGGGACCAGTGCTTCCGACATGATGCGCTTGGCGAAGTCTTTGCTGCCCTCGAGCATGGCGGCCGCCTGGTTAGGTCCAAACACGGGGATGCCCTCCGCGCGAATCGCGTCGGCGACACCGGCGACGAGCGGAGCCTCCGGGCCAATCACCACGAGGTCGACGTTGAGCCCAAGAGCCAGCGCAGTCGCCGCAACAGGGTCATTCGCGTCGATCTGCACGCACGGCACGTCATGAGCGATTCCGGCGTTACCCGGAGCAGCGGTGACATCGTGGGTCTCGTTCTCGGCGAGCAAAGCCAGGATGATGGCGTGCTCACGAGCACCCGGCCCTAGAACAAGAATCTTCACCGTTCCAGCGTATTGCGAATGACCGCGCACGACTGTCGTGTTCCGCACTGAGAAGCGCGACAGGGAAGACTGGGTTTATGCCGATGCCCAAGATTGCCGACTCCGACGGGCGCCGTGCCGTGACCTCGGCAGTGGATGCCCTCGCCACCGGCGCTTCGCCCGCTCGAACGGAGCTCGCGCTCGCCGTGCGGTGGCTGCTTCAGCTCCTCGAACGCGCGGCCCCCGGCAACACAGTGGAGGTGCGCGTGCCTCCGTTTGGTGCAATCCAGTTTGTCGAGGGTCCGCGTCATACCCGCGGCACTCCGCCCAACGTGGTCGAGATGGATGCGCTTACCTTCGTTGCCCTTGCCACCGGCACTCTTTCCTGGACAACGGGGGTGAGTTCGGGTCTGATTCGAGCATCCGGAACGCGATCTGACGTGTCGGAATTCTTTCCACTCGCTCCGTGATTGCGTCACGCACGGCACAATAGAACCGTGAGTGAAAAATCAAGCATCGAGACGGTGACCGTACGTCGGAGCCCAAAGTACCTGCGCTTCTTTTTGTTCGGCGTCGCGCTGGGCGCGATTGTTGCCCTGATTTCGGCCACGCCATTGATCGGCATGCCCAATTCGACCGGCGGAATACCCGTCTACCAGCTCGTTGGTTTCTTCGTGCTCTTCACGGGTGCCGTGGGCGGGCTCATCGGCCTTGGCTCGGCCCTGATCATTGACCTTTTGATGCGCAGGTCCGTGCGCGTCGCTGACGCAAAGCGAACGGTCACCACCGAGTCAGTGAGCAAGCCATAAATTCCGGCTAGCTCGACTGATTCGCCTCAACCCACGCGAGATATTCGTTCGTCACCGATCCCGTGACGTACTCACCTGTGAAGCAGCTCATGTCGAGCCCACTGACGGGCGACCCTTCGATGATGGCGGCGTGCATGTCCTCGACCTCTTGATAAATGAGGTGGTCTGCACCGAGAACTTCGGCAATCTCGGGAATCTTGCGCCCGTGTCCGATGAGCTCAGCCCGCGAGGGCATGTTGATTCCGTACACGTGCGGATAGCGAACCGGCGGGGCAGCCGATGTAAAGGTAACCTCGTTCGCTCCGGCGGCGCGCGCCATGTCAATGATTTCTTTCGACGTTGTTCCGCGCACGATTGAGTCGTCGACGATCAGAACATTCTTGCCCTTGAACTCGCTCGACATGGCGTTGAGCTTCTGGCGTACAGATCGCTTGCGTTGGGCCTGCCCCGGCATGATGAACGTTCGACCCACATAGCGGTTCTTGTAGAAACCTTCGCGGTACTCGATACCCAGCTTGCGGGCAACTTGCATGGCGGCCGGGCGAGAGGAGTCGGGAATGGGCATGACGACGTCAATGTTGCCGGTCGGGGCGTACTCCGCAATCGTGTTTGCCAGTCGGTCACCCAGACGCAGACGAGCCTCATAAACCGAGATGCCGTTCATGATTGAGTCGGGGCGAGCGAGGTACACATACTCAAACGAGCACGGCATGAGAACGGGATTCGCGGCGCACTGCTTCGCGAACATCTCACCCTCGGCCGTGACAAAGATCGCCTCACCGGGTTCGACGTCGCGCACGATGTTGTAGCCGGCGCTCTCGAGCACGAGCGACTCACTTGCCACGATCCACTCGGTCTTGCCATTCTCGGCGGGACGGGAGCCGAGAATCAGTGGGCGGATACCGAAGGGGTCCCGGAACGCCAGAACGCCGTGACCCGCAATGACGGCAATTGCGGCATACGAGCCTTCCACGCGAGCGTGCACACCCGAGACAGCGTCGAAGAGGTCGCCCGCATCCAGCGCATCACCCGAAATGCGCGACTGAATTTCGGTTGCCAGCACGTTGAGTAGAAGTTCGGTATCA
This sequence comes from Microbacteriaceae bacterium, assembly GCA_049314515.1. GTDB lineage: Bacteria > Actinomycetota > Actinomycetes > Actinomycetales > Microbacteriaceae > RFQD01. The sequence continues at coordinate 25,336 of JBMOEY010000010.1, read as the reverse complement.
CTAGACGTGTTGATGTGGCGGCGATCAATTGCAAACAGGTCACGCGAGAGTTCACGAGTATTAGTGAGATTGCCGTTGTGAACCAAGATGATGCCGTAGGGCGCGTTCACGTAAAACGGTTGAGCCTCTTCTTCGTTTTTGGCGGCACCGGCGGTCGCGTAGCGAACGTGACCGATGCCCATTGTGCCAAGCAGGGACCGCATGTCGCGAGTGCGGTAGGTCTCACGCACCTGACCTTTTGCCTTGAACAGGTGAAGTTGACTTCCATCCGCGGTCGCCATTCCCGTGGAATCTTGACCACGGTGCTGCAACAACAGCAGTGCGTCATAGATTTGCTGGTTGACCGGTTCTTGCGAGACGATTCCGACGATGCCGCACATGCGATCTCTGGTCTCCTGAGGCGTGAGGACCGCGACAGCCAGCGCGGCTCGATAAGACACCTCAAGTCTCGCACACTTGTGCGCTGGATAGACTTGGGGTCGATGAGCGACTCATATGCGCGCGCGGGGGTAAACACGGCCGCCGGAGACTTGGCCGTCGAGCTGATGAAGGCCTCGGTTCGGGCAACCCACGGCCCGGAAGTTCTCGGAGGAGTGGGTGGTTTCGCTGGCTTGTTCGACGTCGGATTCTTGAAGGAATATCGACATCCTGTTCTCGCCACGAGCACTGATGGCGTGGGAACCAAAGTCGCGCTAGCGCAGGCCATCGACAAGCACGACACGATCGGATTTGATCTCGTGGGCATGGTGGTCGATGACATCGTCGTGACAGGCGCACGCCCCCTTTTCATGACGGATTACATTGCGTGCGGCAAGGTGATCCCTGAGCGCATCGCTGCGATTGTCTCGGGCATTGCGAATGCATGCGCCGAAACGGGCACGGCTCTCGTAGGTGGGGAAACGGCAGAACATCCTGGACTGCTCGGACCCGACGACTACGACGTCGCTGGCGCGGCGACCGGCGTTGTCGAGCGCGACGCGCTTCTGGGAGCACACCGAGTGCAGCACGGCGACGTTGCCGTGGCGTGTTCCTCGAGCGGGCTTCACTCGAATGGCTATTCCCTCGTGCGCCACATTTTGGCGGACCGCAAACTCGCTTTCACTGATCGTTCGGAGGAGCTCGGCGGCGTCGTGGGAGAGATTCTGCTCGAGCCCACGCGCCTCTATACGGGCCCACTGCTCGAAGTACTTGAGTCACCCGAACTGGGGCCGTCGGTTCATGCCCTCAGTCATGTGACCGGCGGCGGCATCGCCGCCAACCTCGCTCGCGTCTTACCGTCGGGAGCGTGGGTTGAAGTCGACCGCTCGACATGGTCGCCACACTCGGTGTTCCGTGTACTGGCAGGCATGAGCGGTGAGCCTCTGGAATCGACCGAGGGAACGTGGAATTTAGGACTCGGCATGATTGCGATCGTTGCTCCCGATTCGGCGTCCGCAATCACCACCCGACTCACAGCCTTGGGAATTCCCTCGTGGGTCGCAGGCATGGTCTCGACCGCGCCGAGGGACCTGACGGGATTCACCCAGGGGGCGAAGGGTGTCGACGGTGGCGCAGTGCGGCTGGTGGGAAGTTTTGCCGATTAAACGTTCTGTGCCCTTTGTGGGCTGGGTCGGTTTCACCGAGGTGGCAATCGCTGCGAGTTTTCTCATCCCGACCTGGATTGCGGTCCATGCCGTTGCTAATGGCTGGAATCCCGTCCTGCGGTTCACCGTGATCACCCTCGCTGGCGCGGCACAAGGATTTCTCATTGCTTTCGTCCAGTGGGCATTCCTCGCTCGGGCGCGGGTAGGCCCTCAGCTGCTTGCCTGGGTGGGCCTGTCATCAATCGGGGCTGCCGCGGCGTGGGCAGTCGGGCAACTACCGACGTTTCTCCCCCGCACCGCCTCAGCATCGATGGCTACTCTCATAACGCTCGCCTCGATCGCGTGTGCACTTGCGCTTCCTATCCTGGGACAGTGGTTAGCACTTCGTTCCGTGTCGACCCGCGCGCACTTTTATGCCGTCGTCTCGTATGTCGCGTGGCTTGTCGGGGCCTCAATCATGGCTGGCACGCTTGGCGTGTTGACGGCGGTGACGGACCTCAAGGCAACGATTGTTCTGCTTATTTTCGGCGCGTACGCTGGCGTGGCAGCGGTGTCCGTCGGAACCTGGTTCGCGACTCGACGCCTTACTCAAAAAGCCGGGAAGAAATCCGCCGCGGCGAAGAAGAAACCGCCCGTGAAAAAGGCCGGATCACCGGCCAAGACCGGTCAAAAGAAAAAATGACCTAGGCGAACTTCGCTTCGTCGTCTTCGTCGTCTTCACGAGAATCGTTGTCGACGGCGTAGTCAGCCCATTTGGCGAGGTTCTCGTCAAGAATCGGGTCACTCGTCGAACCGGTGAGTTCGCGCTCAAGCTCGGAATAGTTGGTTTCAGGGCTGAAGTACTTCAGCTCACGCGCCACCTTGGTGTGCTTTGCCTTTTGACGGCCTCGTCCCATTAGAGACTCCCTTGCACTGTGTTCGTCGCGGATGGCTATGCAGGCGACAAAGCAAGACCTTAAAAACTTCTTACAACTCTAACACGCGGGCCTCGGGTGCGCGTTTGGCAGACCACGCTTTTCGACGAAACTACAGGTAAATCACCTGAACACTGGTGAAGCCGATGGCGGCGGAGGCGCATCCCCCAATCACCGTGACACCGATGTTCAACCACGCAATGCGGGGGCGATTACGCCCAATCACAATCGTCTCCACGGCAACCGTGCTAAACGTGGTCAGCCCGCCGCACAGACCGGCCCACATAATCAGCGCAAAGTCGAAGTTGATCACGTGAGAACTGAGCAGACCAAGTGTGATTCCGGCAAGCAACGATCCGAGTGCGTTCACCGTGAGGACGCCCACGGGGAATAGCCGAGTGCTCGTTACGGGTAGGGCGGAAATCACGAGGAAGCGGGCAACGGCGCCGAGCCCGCCGGCAAGCACTACGAACGGAACTACAGCAAAAGTCACGAGCCGCGACTCCGAAGCAGGAGGCGCGCGCCAATTCTCAATCCACCCCACGCCGCCGCGAGTCCTAGGACAACCGAGAGAGTAATGGCGAGCACGGCATCGAGTGGACGAGACTCGTCCACACCGGCAACCACATTGAGAGCAATGGCGGAAAAAGTCGTGAAAGACCCGAGGAGGCCTGGCCCAATGCCGATTCGAACCCAGTCGGGAGTTGAGGGTCGCATCCACAGGTGACTCGTGAGCACGCCGAGCGCGAACGACCCCACGGTGTTCACGACGACAGTCGAGACTGAAAGCGCGCCCGGTGAGCTGTGTGGGATTGTGACGTCGACGAGCACCCTGAGCAACGTGCCCACGATGCCGCCACAAAAAACGGCAAGTAGCCGAACAACCACGGACTAGCTCTGCGGCGGTTTGCTGTTGTTGCGGTTGACCGGAGGGCGTTCCGTCGTTCGAGCATGCGGTCGAACCGGTTCACCTCGACGCGACTGACCCGGAACGGGGCGAGACCGACGACCATAAATCAGGTCAGAAGAGTCGAGCAGCCACGGGACGAGGGTAATCGTCACACCTTTTTCCATCATGAGTCGGGTACGCATGCGCCGCGACTTATGGTTATGCAGCAAGTGCTCCCACCAGTGACCAACGATGTACTGCGGAAGATACACGTTGACAATCTCTGAACCGTGCTCCTTGCGGTGCGCGCGGATGTGCTCAATAAGCGGCCACGTGAGGTCGCGATACGGCGAGCGAATTATTTGGAGCGGGACGTGGATGTTGTTCCGAATCCAATCAAATTCCAGTTGCACCGTCGACGGTTCATCAATTGAAATGTGAACGGCCTCGAGGCTGTCGTGTCGAGCGGCGATGGCGAAGTCCAGAGCTTTCAGCACCGGCTTCTGCATCTTGCCAACCAGCACGATCGCGTGCTCACCAATCTTGTCGAATTCAACGTCTCCGTCGACGGCGATTTCGGCCTCGACGTCTCGGTAATAGCGATGCACACCGATCATCAGGAAGTACAGGACGGGCATGGCGATAAACACGAGGTACGCACCGTGTGTGAACTTGGTGATGGTGACCACGATGAGGACCGTGCCCGTAAAGATGGCACCGATGAGATTGATTGTGAGGCTTCGCCGGATGCTGCCCGCATTCGCGGGTTTGGTCTTGAGAAGGCGCAGCCAGTGACGAACCATTCCTGTCTGGCCGAGCGTGAACGAGGTGAACACACCCAAGATGTAGAGCTGAATCAGCTGGTTGAGGTTCGCTTGGAACACTGCCAAAATCGCGATCGCGACGAGCCCTAAGGCGATGACTCCGTTCGAATAGATGAGGCGGTCGCCGCGGGTTTCGAGCGCTTTCGGGGCGTAGCCGTCGTGGGCCAGGACAGAACCCAGAAGCGGGAATCCGTTGAAGGCCGTGTTCGCAGCCAACAGCAACACCAGCGCAGTGGTTGCCTGCACAACGAAGAACATGATGCTGCCGTTGCCAAACGTTGCGCCCGCTAACTGTGCCATCAGACTCGGTTGGGGCGTGGTCTCGCAGTTCGCGAATCCAATCAGGTCGCAGGCATTCTCGGCATAGTGCACGCCAGAGATAACGGCGAGCGTGATGAGACCAGCAAACAAGCTAATTGCAATGGCCCCCAACATGAACAACGTGGTGCGGGCGTTGTCAATCTTCGGCTTACGGAATGCGGGTACGCCGTTCGCGATTGCCTCGACACCCGTGAGGGCGGAACATCCACTCGCAAAAGACCGAAGCAGAAGCAGGATGAGAGCGGACTGAGCCACGTCGTGACCTTCGACCATATACTGCGCAGAGTCGGCAACCGGGGCATCGCCCATAAAGGTGCGAACGAGGCCTGTCACAATCATGAAGACGACGCTGCCGGCGAAGAGGTACGTGGGAATGGCGAACGCAAGTCCGGCCTCGCGAACGCCACGGAGGTTCATGACCGCAAGAATCACGACGAACGCGATGGCGATCTGAACACGCCACGGGTCGAGGAACGGCAAGGCCGAGATGATGTTGTCGACGCCGGCGGCGACCGACACGGCGACCGTCATGACATAGTCCACCAGCAGGGCGCTTGCCACGACGATGCCTGCCCATTCGCCAATGTTCTTGCTGGCGACTTCGTAGTCACCGCCACCCGAGGGGTAGGCCTTGATGAGCTGACGGTAGCTGGCGACGACGACAATCATGAGCAGGATGACCGCGGAGGCGATCCACGGGGTGAAGGCCAGGAAGCTCAGACCCCCCATGAGCAGGATGATGATGATCTCTTGCGGTGCGTACGCCACCGATGAGAGTGCGTCGCTGGCAAAGATTGGGAGCGCAATTCGCTTGGGGAGGAGCTCGCCCTCGAGCTTCGTCGTCGGGAGCGGGTCACCGATGATGAATCGGCGAGCCGAGAGTTCTTCTTTACTGGGAGCGCGTTCTTCAGAATCCACGAAAGATGACGATACTCCCGTGGAGTGACTCACAGAAAACTTTGTGCTTCCGCGGTGCGATACTTAGCACCATGCATCTTTTGGCCGTAGCCAGTATGAAAAACCGCGCCCTCATTGCGCTGGTCACCGTTGTCGTCGCCATTTTTGGCGGGTTGGCGCTGACCAACCTCAAGCAGGAGCTCACGCCGGAGGTGCAGTTCCCGCAACTGGCGATTCTGACGACGTACGCGGGTGCCGCTCCCGAAGTGGTGAACCAAGACGTTTCTGGCCCGATTGAGACGGCTGTGCAGGGTGTGCCCGGCATTGAATCAACGACGGCGACATCAAGCACCAATCTGAGTTTGATCCAGGTCTCCTTTACGTATGGCACCGATCTCGTGCTCTCCGAGCAAAAGATTAATCAGGCCATCAACCGCATCAAGTCACAGCTCCCCGATGATGTGAGCCCGCAGGTGATCACCGGAAGCTTCAGTGACTTCCCCGTCATACAGTTGGCCGTCTCGTCAGACCTTTCGACGGAAGAACTCGCCGACCTCATTCGCAACTCGACGCTCCAAGACCTCAAGGACGTTCCGGGCGTTCGCGACGCCGTGCTGATTGGCGCACCTGCTCAGCAGGTCACGATTACCCCCAACCTCGACACGCTCCGTGATTACGGGTTGTCCACGTCGGCGATTACCGACGCGATTGACCAAAATGGCCTTCTCATCCCCGCCGGCCAAATCACCGAAGACGGTAAGACGCTCACCCTTGTTTCGGGCCAGCGCTTGACCTCGGTGGACCAGATTTCGGCACTTCCGCTCATCGGAGCAAACACGCGCGACCTGGTCACGATTGGAGATGTCTCCACGGTGGCGCTGGGTGTCGCCGACTCCACCACCATCAGCCGGGTCAATGGCAAGAACTCGCTCACGATTGCGGTGACAAAGCTGCCGAGTGCCAACACGGTCGAGGTCTCGCACGGCGTCAACAAGATTGTTCCCGATCTGCAGGACTCGCTTGGATCTGGAACTCAGTTCACGACCGTCTTTGACCAAGCTCCCTACATCGAGAAGTCGATCGAGTCGCTCACGCAAGAGGGGTTGCTCGGTCTGCTGTTCGCGGTTCTGACGATTCTCGTGTTCCTGTTCTCGGTGCGCTCGACGCTCGTCACCGCAATCTCGATCCCAACATCCGTTCTCATCACCTTCATTGGATTGCAGGCGTTTGGCTATTCGCTCAACATCCTCACGCTCGGCGCGTTGACCATTGCCATCGGCCGCGTGGTCGACGACTCGATTGTGGTCATCGAAAATATCAAGCGAAACCTCGTTGTGCCCGGTAGCGACCGTGCCAAGGTCATCGTGGATGCCGTGCGCGAAGTTTCGGGCGCGGTCACCGCTTCAACGGCGACGACCGTGGCCGTGTTCCTCCCGCTCGCCTTCGTGACCGGAATCACCGGCGAACTCTTCAAGCCGTTTGCGTTGACCGTCACGATCGCGCTGCTCGCCTCGTTGCTGGTGTCGCTGACCATCGTGCCGGTGCTCGCGTACTGGTTCCTCCGCGCCCCGGAGGAGTATCGTCGCCTGCGCAAGAACGCAAAGCCGGTGCGTCACCACGATGAGAACGAAGTCACGTGGCTGCAGAAGGGCTACCGCCCGATCATTCGCTGGACACTGAAGTACTCGGCTCTGACTCTCGTTCTTGCCGTCGTCGTTCTCGGTGGAACGGTCGCCCTCGTGCCGTTCATGAAGACCAACTTCCTTGGCTCGTCGGGTCAAAACACGTTCACTGTGTCGCAGTCAATTGAAGCTGGTACCAGCTTGGCCGAGCAAGACAAGTTGGCGGCCACTGTTGAAGAAGTCCTGATTGGTACGCCGGGCGTCACGACGGTTCAGGTGTCGATCGGATCTTCGGGTAACGCGCTTCGCGACGCCTTTGTTGGCGGTGGAGATACCGCCATCACCTACTCGGTGACAACCGAAGACAAGGCTGACCAGCAGGTCGTTCAAGACGACACGCGCTCACGTCTCGCCGACGCCGTCGACATCAAGACGATCAACGTGGCGGCCTCGAGCGGTTTCGGTGCGAGTGGCGATATCAAGATTGATGTCACCGCACCCAGTCAGGCGGTGCTCGACGAAGCGACGACCAAGGTGACGGATGCGATGCGCGCCCTTCCCGAAGCGAAACAGGTTGAGAACAACATCTCTTCCACCCGCCCCTACATTTCCGTTGCCGTCAAGCGCGATGTTGCTGCCGAGAACGGTTACAGCGAGGTTGCGCTCGCCGGATTCGTGGCGGCCAAGACGCGTCCGGCTCAGGTCGGCAAGGTCGAGGTCAACGGCACGTTGGTCGACATCTACATTCAGACAAACAATCCCCCGCAGACGCTGGAGCAGATCAGGAACATTGAGGTGCCGACGCCATTTGGCATCAAGTCGCTCTCAGAGCTGGCTGACGTGGCTGTCGTGGATGGTCCGGCAACGGTGACCACCGTGAAGGGTCAGCGCAGCGCATCCATCACGGTAACGCCGAACAGCGAAGACCTCGGAACGGCATCGGCATCCGTGGCGAAGGCGCTCAAGGCGACAGATCTGCCTGCCGGCGCCTCCGCCGAAATCGGTGGTGCGGCCGCCGACCAGCAGGCCGCGTTCAGCCAGCTCGGACTCGCGTTGCTCGCTGCGATTCTCGTGGTCTACATCATCATGGTGGCGACCTTCCGATCGCTTCTGCAGCCGCTCTTGTTGCTGGTATCGATTCCATTCGCGGCAACGGGTGCAATTGCCCTTCAGGTCGCCACAGGCGTGCCACTCGGCGTGGCCTCGCTTATCGGTGTTCTCATGCTCGTGGGAATCGTGGTTACCAACGCCATCGTCTTGATCGACCTGGTCAATCAGTATCGAGTCAAGGGCTACGCCGTCAAGGTAGCAGTCATGGAAGGCGCAAGTCGCCGTCTGCGACCGATTCTCATGACCGCGGCCGCGACCATCTTTGCGCTTATTCCGCTGGCCACCGGGCTCAGTGGTTCGGGTGGCGGATTCATCAGCCAGCCGCTCGCAATCGTCGTGATCGGCGGCTTGCTGTCATCGACCGTGTTGACGCTCATTGTTCTTCCGGTGCTCTACGCGGTCGTCGAGGGCGGACGGGAACGCTCGCGCATCAAGCGCGGCGAGCGTAAGGACGCCAAGCGTGCAGCTCTGAGGGCTGCCGCACAGGCAACTTCTTCGACACCGGAATCTGGCTCGAAGGCGCCACGCAGCTCCAAGTCCCCGCGCCCAGCCAAGCGCGTGAAAAATCCGAAGGCGACGTCAACTCCGTCAACAACAGCGTCAGGGACTCCCGTGACGCCGACGTCGAAGGAAACCCCCCGTACGCAACCGAGTGACAAGAAGCCGGGGATGATGAAGTTCTTCTCCTCGGATTCCGAAGGGTCATAGGGTCCTGCCGAAATCGCGTGGTTGGGACGGGTTTCGCTCGCGAACTCCGTCTCGACCGAGGACGGCGGCTGAGTAATCGAGCGCCTGTAGGGTGAACGGGTGAACCCCGCCGCATCCTCACGCTTTGCCACACTGGCATTAGTGAGCGTTGCGGTAATTTGGGGAGCCTCATTCGTCTTGATGAAGCCGGCAATCAACCAAGAGCCATTCTGGGATTTCCTGGCAACGCGTTTCACTCTTGCCACTCTCGTCATGGTCGTTGCGCGCCCTCGATCCCTGAAATTTGTCAAAGGCAAGCTTCTGTTTCGAGGCTTTGTCATCGGTGGATTTCTCGCCCTGGCGTACATCTTTCAAACCATCAATTTGGGAATGACGACGGCCGCAATCACAGGATTCTTGACGGGGCTTTACGTGGTACTCACCCCCATTTTTTCCCGCATATTTTTCAAGCAGCGCATCCGGTCTCAGGTGTGGCTCGGTGCCATCTTGGCAACAATCGGTTTGGGCTTCATCTCCATTACGGGATTCAGCTTTGAGCCGGGCCAGTTGTGGGGAGTCGCGTGCGCCGCAATGTTTGCTGCGCACATCGTGGCACTCGGTCGGTGGAGTCCCGGACTCGACTCCTACTCGCTTACCGTGGTTCAGCTCGCTACGGTCACGCTCGTGTTCTGGGTTGGCGCCCTCGGTGACGGATATCAACCCCCACCGAACTTCTCTGTGTGGTTTGCGGTAGTTTTCACCGCAGTGTTTGCAACGGCGGTGGGCTTCTTCGTTCAGACGTGGGCACAATCCAAGATGGACGCATCGAGTGTTGCAGTTGTCTTGACTCTTGAGGTGGTCTTTACGGCGCTGATATCGGTGGGCGTTGGACAGGAAACCTTGTTGCCAAAGACCATCATTGGCGGCGCGATGATCGTGGTTGCCATGCTCATCGTCGAATGGCCGTCACGCCGTAAAGACCCTCTCGCACCGATCGAACCTATGGTGCACTAGGATTAGAGAGTCGGCTCTTGACAAACGCACGCAGTGCGAAGTTGTTTGTGTGTCAAGCGGGCCGGTTTCATCTCACTCCCGAGGTGGATAGTCACATTGAGTGAATCGGTCCCGGCCACAGTTTCGTCCGGGTACATGCGACGCCGTTGCGTCACAAGTGTGCGCGAATTTTTGCGCCCGTAACGCCATGCCTAACGAAAAAGAGAACAGCATCATGCCGAAAAAGCCCGCCGCTGGTCGTCCGGCCAAGAACTACGACCCCAATAGAGCGCCCAAAGCAACTGGTTCAAAACCGGGAAGCCGAAGCCCGAAGCACCGCGGATTCCGCCCCGAGGCCGAGGGCGCGATCGAACCGAAACGTCGCTGGAGTGCCGATGAGCGCGCCGCGAAGACGGCAGTGCGTGGTGAATCTTCCGATCGCGCGACGCGTTCCGGTCGCCCGGCACGTGATGATCGTCCCGTGCGAGAGGACCGTCAGGTGCGGGATGCTCGCCCGGCGCGCGCGGAACGAAGCGACCGCCCAGAACGAAGCACGCGCCCAGACCGCTCCGTTCGCGATGATCGTCCCGTTCGCGCTGAGCGAGGCGACCGTGGAGACCGAGTCGAGCGCCCTCGCTATGACCGCGATAATCGTCCGGCACGCGACACCCGCCCCACTCGCGATGATCGACGCCCTCTCGTGCGCGGCGAGCGTCCACGCTTCGATCACGTAGATTCACCGTCTCGCGACCGACACAACGGTGCGAGTCGTCCTGAACGTCCTCGTTTTGATCGGGATGATCGTCCGGCACGAACGCAGCGACCACAATACAACCGGGACGATCGAGGTGCCGAACGTGGAGAACGTCGGGCCTCATCGTTTTATCCAGACAAGTCGGAGAAGCCTCGCTTCACGTCGGAGGACGATGTTGTGCTGGAGCGCCTTGAAGCACAAGCAACACTCGCGACGGAGGTTGAGGGCGTGAGCTTTGGCGACCTCGGGCTTGGCGCAAACATCTGTCGCGCATTGGATGAGCTCGGGGCAACCGCGCCGTTCGCTATTCAGGCGGCGACCATCCCCGACGTTTTGGCCGGTCGCGATGTGCTGGGCCGTGGCCGCACGGGTTCCGGAAAAACGATTGCCTTCGGCGCACCCCTCGTCGAGCGACTCATGGAGAACAACGGCGGTAAGGACCGCAAGATGGGTCGCGCCCCCCGCGCACTCATCCTGGCCCCAACTCGCGAATTGGCTCTGCAGATTGACCGAACGGTGCAACCCATTGCCCGTTCAGTCGGACTCTTCACAACACAGGTCTACGGTGGCGTGCCTCAGGGGCGCCAGGTCACGGCACTTCGCCGCGGCGTCGACATCGTCATTGCAACCCCGGGTCGTCTGGAGGACCTTGTCGAGCAACGCCACATCGATCTCTCCAAGATTCAGATTGTTGTGCTCGATGAAGCCGATCACATGTGCGACCTTGGATTCCTCGAGCCCGTGCAGCGCGTGTTGCGGTCCGTGGCTCACGACGCCCAGCACTTGTTGTTCTCGGCAACTCTCGACCGCGGTGTCGCTGCGATCATCGATGAGTTTCTCGAGAATCCCGCTGTGCACGAGGTGGCAGGTGAGGACCAGTCGAGTTCGACGATTGATCACCGCGTGTTCATCGTGGATCACCGCGACAAGCCCGATGTGATTCGCGAACTCTGCGACCGCAAGGGTAAGACTCTCATCTTCACGCGCACGCGTGCGTTTGCTGAGATGCTGGCCGATCAGCTCGACGATGCGGGTATCCCAGCAACGAGTCTGCACGGTGACCTGAACCAGAACCGCCGCACGCGCAACCTGCAGATGCTTACCAGTGGTCGCGTTGATGTGCTCGTTGCCACGGATGTCGCTGCGCGCGGCATCCACGTTGATGACATTGACCTCGTCATTCAGGCGGATGCTCCCGACGAATACAAGACGTACTTGCACCGCTCGGGTCGCACCGGTCGCGCGGGTCGCGCGGGAACGGTCGTCACGATTGTTCCGAAGACACGTCAGCGTCGCATGGCAGAGCTTCTCGGCCGTGCTGACATCGAGGCGGAGATGGTACCTGTTCGCCCGGGCGACGCCATCATCGACGAGCTTATGAGCGTGAACTAAGCGCCTTCGGTTCTCACCAAAAAAACCACGCGACCGATCAGGATGCCCTCACACGGCTAACTGGTCGGTCGCCGTTTAACCGAGCGCGAGGAGCGCGGCGGCGGTTATCGCCAGTACGAGCCCGACTGCTTGAATCGGCGCCACCCGCTCTTTGAGCACGATGCCTGCCAAAATGATGGTTCCGACTGGGTACATCGCCGAGAGCACGGACATCACACTGAGGTCGCCGATTTGGATTCCGAGCAGCAGAAGCGCATTACCTGTTCCATCGATGAGTCCAGTGAGCACAGCGAGTTTCATGCCAGGGCGCCAGGAATCGACAGAACGTTCGTGCCCGGTCGATGCCACGCCGCTTGTTCTGCTGGCACTCAGTGCACTCGCGGAGCGTGCACGCCGGCGTCGGGCGGCACGTACGCCGGCTAGAACAGCAATCGTGATTCCCATGACGCTCGCGCTGACGATGCGGTTTGAGATGAGCGGAATGAGCCCGGCATCCGCCGGTGCGCGGTCGATGAAAATGAGGAACGCACCGATCAGAATTCCCGCGCCAATTGACATGGCAAGCCCGGTGAACGATGGACGAACCGCATTCTTTTCGGGAACGAAACCGACGAACACGACGGCAACCAGTCCGAGCCCAAGACCCACAAATCCCGGCGTGCCGAGGCTCTCGCCGGTTGAGAGTGCCCACGTGACCGGCACGACGGCGGAAACGAAAGCTCCGAGGGGAGACAGGATGCTCATCGGACCGATGGCGAGGCTCGCGTAGAGCAACATGATGGCGGCGGAGCCAACAATGCCAGCCATGGCGCCCCAGAAGATTGCTTGCCAACTAAACGCGCTGGGTATCACGAACGAGCCAACCATGGCTACGCCAAAACCGACCAACCCAGAGACGAACGTGACCTTTGTGGCGCTAATTCGTTTGGATGCGAGGCCCCCAATAAAGTCAGCCGCGCCAAATGTAATGGCCCCGATGAAGCCCAGCACGACAGACAGCATGGCTTCAGCCTAGAGATATTTCTTTACTGAGATTTTGCTGACGCAAGTATGCCAACGGTCGGTGAAGTTCCTAGACTGTCGAGCGGAGAAGTTCGCCAACAGGCGAGTGAGGTAAAGACCATGACCATCACCGAAGTTAACGAATCTGAAAACGGACACCCCGACGTCGAGAACGTTACGACGCACGTAGATGTCGCCGAGCTCGGGGAGTACCTGCTCGGCCGATGGGCCGATATTCGTCGTGAAGCGCGAGAGTTCATTCGCAATCCGAAGATGCAAGGCCAGACGGGGCTTTCGGTTGCGGAGCACCGCGCTCGCGTATTTGACCAACTTCAACTCCTTGCCGATCACGGCGTCGTGCACCGCGCCTTCCCTTTCGACGTTGGCGGCTTCGAAGATCACGGCGGTCATCTCGCGGCGTTCGAAGAACTCGTAGCAGCCGATCCGTCGATGCAAATCAAAGCGGGTGTGCAGTGGGGACTTTTCGGTTCGGCCATTCAGCACCTCGGCACGACGGAGCACCACCTCACGTGGCTGCCCGACGCATTGAGCCTCAAACTCCCCGGGATCTATGCAATGACTGAGACGGGTCACGGGTCCGATGTTTCCAGCATTGCGACGACGGCAACTTACGATGAACAAACTGAGGAGTGGGTCATCCACACACCTTTTCGTGGCGCGTGGAAGGACTATCTAGGTAACGCGGCGGTTCACGGCAAGGCTGCCGTGCTGTTTGCGCAACTTATTACCAAGAACGTGAACCACGGCGTGCATGCATTTTTCGTGCCGATTCGCGACGATCAGGGGGATTTTTACCCCGGAGTTGGCGGAAACGACGACGGGGTCAAGGGCGGACTTAACGGCATCGATAATGGGCGTCTCCATTTCGATCACGTTCGCGTGCCCCGTACGAACCTTCTCAATCGTTACGGCGACGTCGCGCCGGATGGCACGTATTCGTCGCCGATTGCGAGCCCCGGCCGGCGTTTCTTCACGATGCTCGGCACGCTGGTGCAGGGTCGGGTGTCACTCGATGGCGCCAGCGCGAACGCGATGAAAATCGCGCTGCAGATTGCCGTGACATATGGCAACCAGCGTCGTCAGTTCGATTCCCCCAACGGTGGCGAGACCGTGTTACTCGACTATCAGCGCCACCAGCGTCGGCTCATTCCGCTGATTGCGACAACCTATGCGGTGACATTTGCCCACGCGGAATTGCTCGAGAAGTTTGACGCCGTCTTTGGCGGAACCCATGACACGGATGACCACCGCCAGGATCTCGAAACGTTGGCGGCCGCACTCAAGCCCCTGTCAACGTGGGCGGCGCTTGACACGATTCAAGAGTGTCGAGAGGCGTGTGGCGGTCAGGGTTTCCTGGCAGAGAACCGACTCGTGGGACTTCGCGCCGATCTCGATATCTACGCAACCTTCGAGGGCGACAACAACGTCCTGTTGCAATTGGTCGCAAAGCGCTTGCTCTCAGACTTCGGAAAGAAAATCAGTTCGGCAGACCGCGCAACGTTGGTGAAGTTTGTTGTGGGCCAAGCTGCCGATCGCACACTGTCAAACTCGGGGTTGCGTCGGTTGTCTCAAGAGATTCGCGATCTCGGCTCGACCGCACGGTCGGTTGGGCAATTGCGGGACCAAGACACGCAACGCGAATTACTGACCGACCGCGTTGAATCGATGGTTTCTGACCTCGCGTCCCAATTACGCGATGCAGCGAAGGCCGGTGTCCTCGCCGAAGTAACCGCGAATATGCAGACCGCGCTGATCGAAACGGCGATTGCGCACGGTGAGCTGTTGCAGTGGGAGGCATTCACGGATGCTCTCGAGGGTGTCTCCGACCCGGATACTCACGAGGTCATGACGTGGGTTCGCAACCTATTTGGACTCGGGCTCATCGAGAGGCACTTAGCTTGGTACTTACTCAATGGTCACCTCTCGCCAGCGCGAGGCCATGCGGTGACCGCGTATGTCGATCGGCTCATTGCACGATTACGACCCCATGCTCAGAGCCTGGTTGACGCATTCGGATATGGTCCGGAGCATCTGCGTGCGGAAATCGCAACCGGTGTGGAACAGGTTCGTCAGGACCAGGCCCGAGCGCATTTCGCGCAACTCGAAGAGTCGGGTCTCACGCCGGCTCTGGAGAAGAAGTAGCTAGTTCTTCTTTTTCGACGGCGTTGAGGCACGAGTGCCTTTGACCGATGCCGTACCGGTTGAGCTCGTACCGGCACCGTTCAAGCGCAGCGTCGACAGGAAGCCGAGCACGAGGAAGCCGGCAGCGGCGAACGCGGCGTACCGTGTTCCGTCGCTGATTGACTGCTTCGCGGCGACAACGATATCTGCTGACGCGGGGTCTTGCTCCAAGCCAAGAATGGCACCACCCGATGAATCAACTACCGACGTGACAACAGCAGAAACCGTGTCAGCGGGGAGACCCTGATCGTTCAAGGTGTTGGTGAGTTGAATCTGCACAGAGGTAAACAGAACGGTTCCCAACACCGCGATACCGAGCGCCGAGCCCAATTGGCGCGACGTGCTCTGTGTTCCCGAGGCCTGACCCGACTCAGAGACGGGGACGTCCTTGAGTACTACTCCGGTGAGCTGCGCTGTGGCCAAACCCACTCCGATTCCGTAGACGAACAGGAATGGAGTGACTTCAGCCCATCCCGACGCGGGAGAAATAGCGAATCCAACGCCCGTGACACCGATGAGTTCTAGCAAGATGCCGAGCTGAACCATGCGAACGGGTGGCACGCGACGACCGAGACCGCCAGCAAGGCCACTGGCAAGGAATGCCCCGGCTGCGAGCGCGAGAAGCACGAAACCGGTACTGAGGGCGTTGTATCCAACGACGAACTGCAACCACAGCGGGAGCGACAAGATGAGACCGAACTCGCCCAGCGAGATGATCATGGCCGCAACGTTGCCGTTTCGGAAACTGGGAATTGCAAAGAGATGGAACGCGACCAGAGGTTGTTTACCAGCTCTCGACCGGGAGATGCCGTGGAAAATGAACCAGACGACCGACCCGATGAATACGGCAAAACAGATCGGAATAACCGAGAGTTCAAACGGCCAGGTCCACGTGTTGATTTGGAACGGCTTGTTGACCAGCCACCAACCGTACGTGCGACCCTCAATCAGGCCAAAGACGAGCGTCGACATCGCAACGATGGAGAGAACTGCGCCGCCCCAGTCGATACGGCGCGCCGGGCCAGTCTCCTTCGATTCGACGACGGTCAGCAGAGCGCCAATCACGATAATGATCCCAAGGGGAACGTTGATGCCGAAGGCCCAACGCCACGAGAAGTCCGTGGTGAGCCACCCGCCGAGAAGCGGTCCGACCGCGACCATTCCACCAATCGTCGATCCCCATACCGCGAATGCAATTCCACGTTCTTTGCCCTGGAAGTTGGCGTTGACCAGCGAAAGCGTGGTCGGGAGCACCATCGCGCCACCAAGTCCCTGGAAGACGCGGGCAAGAATCAAGAGGTTGCCATCTTGTGCGAACCCAGCGAACACGGATGCAACGGTGAACAGCGCCATACCGATGACCATCATTCGACGTCGGCCGAACCGGTCGGCGAGCGAGCCGAACACGAGCAAGAGTGCGGCGAACACGAGAGTGTACGACTCCTGCACCCATTGAACCTGCGTGCTGGTAATACCGAGGTCTTCAATAATCGCGGGAATCGACACATTGATGATGGTCGAGTCAACGATGATGAGCGAGATTCCAAGACTGACGAAAAGCAGGCCAATCCAGCGGGTACGAGGTGATGACATTCCCCCAATCTAGCCCGTTACGTCGCGAGGAACGGGCCTCGCGCACGTAGGCTGACGAGGGGGAGGGGTGCGACGCAGTTATGGTCACGCAACACAGGCAAAAATCTCGACGAGAAGACCGCCATGCCCCGACGCGGCAGAGACTGAGGGGAACCGGGTATTTTCGGCGCCTTGGTCCAGGAATTGTGACGGGAGCCGCCGATGACGATCCATCGGGAATCGGCACCTATTCCCAAGTGGGTGCAGCCACGGGTAATCGCTTGCTGTGGAGTGCCCCGGCACTGTTACCTCTGGCATTCGCGGTGCAGGAGGCGTGTGCCCGTCTCGCACTCGTCACCGGGACTGGTCTCGCGGGGATTATTCGTACGAGACTTCCTCGCCCACTGCTGTACCTCTGTGTTGCACTTGTCGCGATAGCAAATACGGTCAACATCGCCGCTGATCTGGGGTCGATGGCGGCGGCTCTGCAGTTACTCGTTCCGATTCCGCAAGCTATCGGAGTCATTGGCTTCGCAGCAGTTATTGCCGTCGCGGAGGTATTTGTTCCGTACCACCGCTACGCAAAAATTCTGCGCTGGTTATGTCTCTCGCTGCTTGCCTATTTCGCTGTTCTGTTTGTCGCACACGTGGATTGGTCCTCCGTGGTCACGGGAATCGTCATTCCGCAGATGCAATGGACAAAGTTGGAAGTTTCTTTCTTGATCGCACTCGCGGGCACGACCATCTCGCCGTATCTGTTCTTTTGGCAGGCCGCCGAAGAAGTCGAAGAGCGTCATCAAACTCACGCACGATACGTCACACGTGCGCACATGGGAGCAATGCGAATCGATGTTTTTGCGGGCATGTTTACCGGTGTATTCGCGATGCTGGCGATCATGATTACGGCTGCGGCCACGTTGCATGCAAACGGAATCACGGATGTGCAAACGGCGGAGCAAGCCGCGAGTGCGCTCGCGCCGATTGCGGGCGACTATGCGGGCATCTTATTTCTACTGGGCATCGTTGGCACGGGTCTCTTGTCGGTGCCCGTTCTCGCCGGGGCCACGAGCTACGCGATTGCGGAAACGTTTGGTTGGCGAGAAAGCCTGGAACGTCGTCCAAGTCAGGCGCGGGCCTTTTACGCCATCATCGTCGTGTCTATTTTGCTCGGCCTTGGCTTGAACTTTGTCGGGGTCAATCCGATTCAGTTTCTGTTCATTGCCGCTGTAACGAACGGACTCGCAGCACCGGTGCTACTCGGCGTCATTTGGTGGCTGGCACGCGATCGCGGGCTGCTCGGTAAATGGCGAAGTCCATGGTGGTCACAGGTGCTCGTTGGCGCTGCTGTGATTGCGATGGGATTGTTGCCCCTTGCCTGGCTACTTGCCCCGTAGCTTCTTTCGCATCGGACTGATGACGAAAATATAAACAATTTCGAGAACGCCGAGTGTGTTGACGATGAGCAAAACCACGAACCACACCTTGCTTTGGTCCTGAGCCGCACGCCAGAGTGCGAAGCCTTTCCAAATCAGGCTCCAGATGCCAAGAACGGCAAACGCGATGAGAAATCCGGGCTGTTGGAACAGGGCGTAATCGGCAGAATTCATGTTGTCATTGTGACACACCTGCTAACGTCGTTGCCATGTCTGAGCTTTCTTCGCCTAGCCTCGCTCGTCGAGTCACTGGGGTTTTGCGCATCCTTTTTGGTCTCGTGGTTTTCTCCATGGTCGTGTGGCAGGTCGCTGACCGCATCGTCAACAATGTTTTCCGCCCTGCCGAGTACTTCTCGTACTTCACGATTCAGAGCTGCCTTGCGATGGCCGTTGTTTTTGTGGCCGCCGGAATCTACGCGTTGACGCACGCCGCAGATACTCGCCTGCTCACGATTGCGCGGATGAGCATCTTCGCGTACGCAATCGTCGTGATGGTCGTCTACAACGTGCTACTCCGAAACGAGCCTCCCTCGGCCGACGACATCGGCTACAACTGGCCCGTGATCCCCAACGAAATCGAGCACGTTTGGGCTCCGATTCTTGTTGCCGTGGATTGGATTTTTGGACCGGGACGCTTCCCGCTGCGCATTCGCGCCATGTGGTGGGCCCTCGTATATCCGCTTGCCTGGGTCGCATTCTCTCTCGTGCGCGGGGCAATCACCGGTTGGTGGGTTTACCCGTTCCTCGATCCGAATGGACCCAACGGGGTTGTCGGCGTTGTAATTTATGTGATCGGCATCTCAGCCTTCATGGCGTTCAACGCGTTCATCGCCCTCTTTATTGGGTGGATATGGACGAGGAGTCGGCGCGCGAGCACTCTCGCCACTTCGTAAGCTGACACCATGGCTCACGTTTCGCTCGGCAGTATGTCCGTATTTCCGCTGTGTCTAGGCGGAAACCCCTTTGGTTGGACCGCTGACGCGGACACGTCGTTTGCGATTCTGGACGCGTTTGAAGCTGTCGGGGGCAACCTGATTGACACCGCCGACGTCTACGCCGCGTGGAAGCCCGGCAATCAGGGGGGCGAATCCGAAACCATCATTGGTGACTGGATGCGAGAGCGCAACGTGCGCTCAGGCACGTTCGTCGCCACCAAGGTAGCGAAACTCGCGTCACGCCCGGGACTGTCCGCCTCGAACATCGCCGTGGCCGCCGAGGATTCACTGCGGCGCCTGTCGACTGACTACATCGACCTCTACTATGCGCACGAGGACGACCAGAGTGTGCCACTCGAAGAGACCGCGCAAGCGTTCGATGCACTCGTGCGCGCGGGGAAGGTGCGCTACATCGGTTTGTCGAATTACTCGGGTGCGCGCATCCGCGAATACGTTCGTTTGGCCACGGGCAACGGGTGGGCTGTTCCGGTCGCTGTGCAGAATCATTACAACTTGGTCGAGCGAGCGGGATACGAGTCGGATTCCGGTCCGGTCATCACCGAGTTGGGGCTCGCCTCGCTTCCCTATTTCAGTCTCGCGAGTGGGTTCTTGACCGGAAAGTATCGTTCGGCCGAGGATGCCGCCGGAACTAACCGCGCTGTGGGCGTGGGGTCGTACCTGACGGATGCCGGTTTTGGACTCATCGAGGGGATGCGCGACATCGCCAACGCGCACGGAGTCGATGTTGCGTCAGTTGCCCTGGCCTGGTTGCGCTCGCGTCCCGGCACCGTGATTCCGATCGCGAGCGTGAGTCACACATCGCAACTCCCCGGCATTGTTCCGGGAGCGACCATTGAATTGACGGCCGGCGACATCATGGCCCTGGATTCACTTTCGAGTGAGTTCTAACCAGGTGCAGTTCACCGACGTCATCATTCCCGGTTCCACGGGCGAAGGTGAGCTGAAAGGTTTGCTCGCTGTGCCCGACGGGAAGGGGCCGTTCCCCGGCGTGGTGATGGTGCACGAGGTCTTCGGTATCGAAGAAAACATGCGCGCTCAGGCAGAGCGGTTGTGTTCGGCCGGGTACATCGTTTTGATGCCTGACCTATACAGTCGTGGCGGCATGCGACGATGTCTGAACGCCACCTTTCGCGCTCTTTCCAACGGCACTGGCCAGGCGTTCGACGACTGTGAGGCAGCTAAGCAGGTGCTCATTGCGCGAGCAGACTGCACGGGATCCATTGGCGTCATCGGGTTCTGCATGGGTGGTGGATTCGCATTGCAGCTCGCGCATCACGGGTATGGAGCATCCGCCGTCAATTACGGCATGATGCCCAAGGATCTCGATTCCGTGCTCGAAGGAGCCTGCCCGATCATCGGCAGCTACGGTGCAAAAGATAAGTCGGTCAAGAATGGCGCGGCCATCATGGAGGCTGCCCTGACGGCACACAACATCCCCCACGACATCAAGGAATACCCTGACGCAAACCACGCGTTCATGAATCCCGGACCCGCGGGCCCGAAGCTTTTGCGCCCGTTCATGCAGAAGGTTGTTGGATTCCGCCCTTACCCCGAGGACGCAAAAGATGCGTGGATGCGCATCGAGAAATTTTTCGCCGAACACCTGCGCTAGTGGTTCGGTAGCGTGCCACATTGCCGATGCGCCTCGAGAGGCGCGTAGATTTGAGCCATGACGAACTCAGCTCATGCCACTCACCGTTGGACCGCCGCCGACATCCCCAATCTCACGGGCAAGACCGCCATCGTGACGGGAGCCACCGCAGGACTCGGACTCGTTGCGGCCACCGAGCTCGCAGCCCATGGCGCCGTGGTGACGATGGCCGTGCGCGACGTTGCGCGAGGAGAAAAAGTGGCTCGCGCCATTATTGACGACTACCCTGAGGCAGAGGTTTCAGTTTCGTCGCTTGACCTGATGAGCCTCGCGAGCGTGAGGGAGTTCGCTTCGGGCTATGTCAAGGGGCACAAGCGACTCGACATTCTGATCAACAATGCCGGAATAATGGGCCTGCCCCAGCGCGAAGTGACGGCCGACGGGTTTGAGGCCCAGTTCGGCACGAATCACCTCGGCCACTTTGCGCTGACCGGTTTGCTCATGCCGCTCATCGCAAAGACCAAGGGTGCACGCGTGGTCACCGTTTCATCAAACCTGCATAAGACCGGTCGTATGAACTTTGATGACCTGATGGGCGAGAAGTCATACAAGCCGTGGGCTGCCTACGGCCAGAGCAAGCTGGCGAACCTGTTGTTCACGAGTGAGCTCCAGCGCCGGCTGACAAAGGACAAGGTCGACGCAATCGCGACGGCAGCGCATCCGGGTTGGTCAAACACCTCGTTGATGAAATCAGGCCCGATGAAGGGGCGCAGCAAGTTCATGCTTCGGCTCGGTCAATGGGTGACCGACCGCATGGCACAACCCGGCACGATGGGCGCGCTGAATGAACTGTATGCGGCGACCGCGCCTGATGTTAGGGGCAACGACTACATTGGCCCCGATGGCAGGAGGGAGCAGAAGGGCTACCCGCGCAAGGTTGATCGCAGTGCGTTCGCCAAGAATGAGGCGGATGCGAAACGCCTGTGGGACGTGAGCGAGAAGCTGACCGGGGTCAGCTACCTCTGACGCTGACCGGGCTCGTGCAGTCAGGGCCGACCGCGCCCACGCGCCTAAACTTGA
The DNA here is from genome assembly GCA_049314515.1 of Microbacteriaceae bacterium. Lineage (GTDB taxonomy): Bacteria > Actinomycetota > Actinomycetes > Actinomycetales > Microbacteriaceae > RFQD01. Next base: position 3,514 of record JBMOEY010000010.1, on the reverse strand, counting down.
GCACGTGAGCGGGCGCCCTGAACTATCGATGCCAGATCGTTCGCGCGCGCTACTCGACACGATGAATGAGCGTGTGGTCATCGCGGATGGTGCGATGGGTACGATGCTGCAACAGCACGACCTCACCCTCGATGACTTTTTGCAACTCGAGGGTTGTAACGAAATCCTCAACGAGACTCGTCCGGATGTCATCGCCGACATTCACGCCGCCTACTTCGACGTTGGCGTCGACGCCGTCGAGACGAACACGTTCGGGGCGAATTGGTCGAACCTTTCGGACTACGGAATCGACGACCGCATCACTGACCTTGCCGAGCGTGGCGCGCGAATCGCCCGCGAAACGGCCGAATCATACGAAGCCCGTGACGGCCGGGTGCGCTGGGTTTTGGGCTCGATTGGTCCAGGCACCAAGCTGCCGAGTCTCGGCCACACGACCTACGCCCACTTGAAAGACACCTTCGCCCTGCAGGCAAAAGGCCTCATCGAAGGCGGCGCCGACGCGTTGCTCGTCGAAACGTCGCAAGATTTGCTCCAGACGAAAGCCGCAATCAACGGGTGCAAGGCTGCGAGTGCGGAACTGGGCATCCGTCTGCCGCTCTTTGTCGAAGTCACCGTGGAGTTGACCGGCGCCATGCTGATGGGCAGCGAGATCACGGCCGCTCTCACGGCCCTCGAACCGTTGGGCATCGACGCTATTGGTCTCAATTGCGCTACCGGCCCGACCGAGATGAGCGAGCACCTGCGGCAGCTCTCCCGGCTCAGCCGTGTTCCCGTCATGTGCATGCCCAACGCCGGTCTTCCGGTGCTTGGCCCCAACGGGGCGAGCTATCCGCTTACGCCGAGTGAGCTCGCTACCGCGCACGAGCAGTTTGTCGGGGAGTTTGGCCTGCAATTGATTGGTGGATGCTGCGGCACGACGCCCGAGCACCTGAAAGCCGTGGTCGACCGCCTTGGCGCCACCACTCCGGCAGCCCGCACGCTCGGCGATGACCCGGGTGTTGCGAGTCTTTATCAGCACGTCAGCTTCGATCAAGACAACGCATTTCTCGCGATTGGTGAGCGTACCAACGCCAACGGGTCAAAGGCGTTTCGCGACGCCATGCTCGAGCAGCGCTGGGACGACTGCGTTGACATCGCGCGCAAGCAGACGCGCGACGGCGCGCATCTGCTCGACGTGTGCGTGGATTACGTCGGGCGCGACGGTGTGGCAGATGTGCAAGAGATTGTGTCGCGCTTTCGTAGCGCATCCACTTTGCCTCTCGTCATCGATTCGACTGAGCCGGCGGTTCTGCAAGCGGGTCTTGAACTCATCGGCGGGCGTCCGGTGGTCAACTCGGTCAACTACGAAGACGGTGACGGCCCCAACTCTCGATTCGGGCGCATCATGCCACTGGTCAAAGAACACGGTGCTGCCGTTGTCGCGCTGACCATCGATGAGCAGGGCCAGGCCCGCACGCGCGAAGACAAAGTGCGTATCGCGAGCCGGCTGATTGACGAACTGGTTGACAACTGGGGGATGCGCGTCAGCGACATTATCGTCGATGCACTCACGTTCCCCATTGCGACGGGTCAAGAAGAAACCCGGCGTGACGCCATTGAGACGATTGAGGCGATTCGCGAGATCACGACGAAGTATCCCGGTGTGCAGACCACGCTGGGTGTCTCGAACGTGTCGTTCGGCCTTAACCCGGCGGCTCGCGCAGTATTGAACTCGGTCTTCTTGCACGAAGCAACGTCTGCCGGGCTTACCTCCGCGATTGTGGATGCAGCGAAGATCATGCCGCTCGCATCCGTGCCCGACGACCGGCGCAAGGTTGCCCTCGATCTGGTCTGGGATCGTCGCGAGTACAACGACGACGGTGAACTCACCTATGACCCGTTGAGCACGATGCTCGACCTGTTTGACGGAGTGGACAGTGCCGCATTACGCGACGCGCGTGCCGCTGAACTTGCCGCCCTGCCCACCGGCAAACGTCTGGCGCGACGCATCATTGACGGTGAGTTGAAGGGCCTCGAAGATGACCTTGATCTCGGGCGCTCCGAAGGCATGACCGCTCTCGGCATCATCAACGACCACCTGCTTTCGGGCATGCAGGTCGTGGGCGAAAGGTTTGGCAAAGGTGAAATGCAGCTCCCGTTCGTCTTGCAGTCGGCCGAGGTGATGAAGACCGCGGTTGCGCTTCTCGAACCACACATGGAAAAGAGTGAGGCAGCGGGCAAGGGCAAGATTGTGCTCGCGACCGTGCGAGGTGACGTGCACGACATTGGCAAGAACCTCGTCGACATCATCCTGACGAACAACGGCTATGACGTTGTGAATATTGGTATCAAGCAGTCGATTAACGACATCATCGCGGCGGCCGAAGAGCACAACGCAGACGTCATCGGAATGAGTGGGCTGTTGGTCAAGTCAACGGTCGTGATGAAAGAGAACCTCGAAGAACTCAACGCGCGTGGCCTCGCGCGGCGTTGGCCGGTGATTCTCGGCGGAGCGGCGCTGACTCGCGCATACGTCGAAGAAGATCTCGCGGCGATTTTCGACGGCGAGGTGCGGTACGCGCGCGACGCGTTCGAAGGTCTTGCGCTCATGGAGCCCCTCGTGGCGATCGCCCGCGGTGCGGAGCCGGGGAGCGTGGGGTTACCTGCACTGAAGAAGCGCATCCATCGACCGAGCCTGCTCGATTTGACCGAACCCGAAGACATGCCCGCACGGTCGGACGTGTCGCTCGAGAATGAGATTCCCGCACCGCCGTTCTGGGGCACGCGAATCGTCAAGGGATTGCCACTTGCCGAGTTCGCTGCCTTCCTGGACGAGCGTGCCACGTTCATGGGGCAGTGGGGTCTCAAGCCCGGCCGTGGTGAGGGTGGAGCGACCTACGAACAGCTCGTCGAAGCTGAGGGCCGCCCGCGGTTGCGCTACTGGCTCGACCGAATTCTTGCCGAAGGCATGCTCGACCCCAAGGTCGTCTACGGCTACTTTCCCGCCTGGAGCGACGGAAACGACCTCGTCATCGGTCACCACGGGGATGACCCGACCGGCATATATGGAACGCCCGGCCTGCTCGCACCCGACGGTGGCTCAGGCGGCGAATTAGGCACTGAGCGGTTGCGTTTCTCGTTCCCCCGTCAGCGCCGCGATCGGCACCTCTGCCTCGCCGACTTCATTCATCCGAAACCGGCCGCCGGCAGCCCGGTTGATGTGGTTGCCGTGCAGCTGGCTACCGCGGGCGCGAAGGTAGACGATGTCACGGCCGCGATGTTTGCGGCCGATCAATACCGCGACTACATGGAACTCAATGGGTTGACCATGCAGCTCACCGAGGCGCTCGCCGAGTACTGGCATTCGCGCATCAGGTCGGAGTTGGGTTTTGCCGCCGAGGACCCGACCGATATCGCGGGCATGTTCAAGCTCGATTACCGTGGCGCTCGTTTCTCGCTCGGTTATCCGGCGTGCCCGGATATGGAGGATCGCCGCAAAGTGGTCGAACTCCTCAAGCCTGAACGCGTGGGCGTT
>JBMOEY010000009.1:0-30990 GCA_049314515.1 Microbacteriaceae bacterium | reverse complement strand
CTAGAAGTGGTCGAGAGAGAAACGTCCGGCTCATCGCAACCAATCACACAGTCCCAGAGAATCTTTTAAAGTATTTGCACCTACCTTCATTTTTGGAGAAGATGGTCAAGGACAAGCTGTGGAAAGATACTGGCAAGGTTCTTGCTCTTTTTGATCAAGTCACAACACCAACTAGAAGAGCAGCTGAATTACTCGAAAACGCTGCTGGTATGCAAGATGTCCTCGCTATTTCTTGTGGTATCGATGCAACCAAATTCACGAACCCAACCCCAACAACGAATAAACCTTTCAGGATTCTGTTCCTAGGTCGCTTGGACTGGGAAAAGCATATTCATAACTTGCTAAGGGCCGTTGCCAAGTTCCCACCTGAGATTGATTTCTACGTTGAGATTGCAGGCAATGGTTCTCAAAAGAAGTTCTTAACTGAACTAGCCAATGAATTGAAGATTTCTGATCGGGTTTCTTTCCTAGGACACATTAGTGAAGAAGAACTTCCTTTGGCTTATGAACGGGCAACCGTTTTCGCGATGCCATCTATTGCAGAGTTGCAATCAATTGCAACCATGGAAGCTATGGCATCAGGGCGACCAGTTGTTGCAGCTAACGCTATGGCTTTGCCACATCTTGTTCACGATGGTGACAACGGCTACCTCTTTGAACCTGATGATGTTGATGACTTCTCAGAATGTTTACTAAAGATAGCAACAGCAGATCAGAAGGAACTGAACAGACTCTCTGAAAACTCAATCCACTTGATTCAGTCACATGACATCAAAAGAACTCTTGCCATCTTCGAAGGTCTTTATAGGGGAGACCAAGATGCTCGCCAGGACAGCGATGACAACTCAGCTGATTACATGAAGCCAATTGGTCGACTAAACCTCGCAGTTAGAAGAGCAGAGCTAAGGGTAAGAAGACAGACACTTGTCGCACTTGGCAAGATCACGGATCTAGGTGAAGACATCAAGGATGGTTTAGATGAGCTCAGAGAAGATGTCAAGCGTCAAGCCAAGAAAGTCGATCGCCAGGTAAGAAAAGGCGTCAAGAAGACTGTAGGTAAGGCGAAGAAGGCAATAAAGCGCTTAGAAGAGTAACCTTAGATGTGGCTGGGGGCGTTAGCTCAGCTGGTTAGAGCAGCGGACTCATAATCCGTCGGTCGCGGGTTCAAGTCCCGCACGCCCTACGAACTAGGAGAGACATCGACCCTCTCTCCAATGAAGCGGTGACTCGTCGTGCGCTACGGGAGCGTGCGAACGCTCTGAACCTGCGGCGTGCTTTCACCAAACGCTGAAACCGCGACGACTCGCACGAAGTACGTCGTATTCGGGAGCAGCCCATTGAGATACGCGTGAGGAATCGGTGTGACCGCGTCGCGCAATCGTGTCCACGTGCTCACGGTCGATGCACGGTATTCAATGACGTAATCGCGTACAGGCGCTCCTGTTGCGATTGCGGGACTCCAGTTCAACGACAAGGATGCTCGTGCAGGACTCGCGCTGAGTGAGGACACCTTGAGGGGCACTCCGGTTTTTGTCGTGAACGACGTAACCGCCGAGGATGAGCTCGTGCCAAAGTCTGTTTTCGCTGATACTCGAACGTTGAGGGTCGTACCTGGCTTGAGCCCCGTTATCGTCGTCGATGAGAATGTGGACACACCGTCATCCCACGGAATCCAGACTGAGTCGACGTTGCGCTTGTATTCGATTGTGTAGTCACGAAGGGGCGCACCATTTAGTTTCGGCGCCGCCCACACAATAGTCGCTGAAGTCGGCAAGACCGTCGTGGCCTTGAGGCCGTCTGGCGCACGAGGAATTCCCGACAGCGTGCTCACGGTCGTCGTGCTTGACCACGGACCCGCACCGAAGGGCGATACCGCTCGGACTCGGAAATCGTAGGACTTGGCTGGCGTCAGACGAGAGACAGAGAGCGAGGGCGAGGACGATTGCGCATGAGCTGACGTCTCCCACGCCATCGTTGCGGATGCACGGTATTGCAATTCGAAATCGCTAATCGAGGATCCGTTGGCCAGTGGGCTTGACCAAGAGAGCGCCAGGCTCGTGGCTTGAATCGTGCCCGCCGTCACTTGCGTAGGTTTTTCTGGAATCCCTGACAGCGTTTTTACCGAAAAGCTGGTTGAGTAGGGGCCATCGATATCGGTTTTGGCTTGAACACGAAATTCGTAGTTCGTGTCACGTTCTAGCCCTGAGACTCGTCGCGTCGTGTCAGGAGATGCCGATGACGAGAAGGTTGTCCAGGTCGCGTCGCCGGTTCGTCGATAACTGACGAGGTAGTCACGCACGGGCGCGTACGACGTAGCGGCCGCCCAAGAAAGGTCCACGTCCGCAACACCAGATGCCTTGCCGATGAGTCCAATGGGCGCGCCGGGCGCCACCCCCACGCTCGAACTCGAAAGTAGCGGAGTGAGTGTCAACTGCGCATTCGGACCCCCTGCGTGTCCGGATGCGCTGACGATTGGCGAGGAGGCAGCAGACTCTTTGATCGCTTGAGTAATCTCTGAGGCGAGCATCTCGGGGTTGGCGGCAATGTACAGGGCCGCCGCGCCGGCAACGTGCGGAGCAGCCATGGATGTTCCACTCATGGCCGCCGAACCTGACGCATTTCGGTAGTTGAGTGAGACGACGTCCACGCCGGGCGCATACAAATCAACACAGGGTCCAAAGTTCGACCAGGTTGACTCAAGGCCTGACTTGTTCACGGCGCCGACAGTCAACGCGGACGGAGCCGCTGCGGGCGCGAACGTGCACGCGTTGAGACCGCTGTTGCCCGCGGAAACCACCACCACAAAGTTAGCGGCAACGGCACGCTGAACCGCGGTCAGCATCGGCAAGTTCGAGCAATACCAAGAACATTCGAGGCCGAGGCTCATGTTGATAACCGCCGCGGTTCCTTCGGGCTTATTAGCGATGGCCCAGTCAATCGCTTTGATGACCTTCGTTTCGGTGGCGCCACCGCCAGCACAATTGAAGACTCTGACGGGTACAACATTGGCGAGCTTTGCGACGCCGTACGACGTCGACGCGATTGTTCCGGCGACGTGTGTCCCGTGGCCGTAACAATCGGAGGTTGATGCATCCCCGTCGACGAAACTGACGCCAGGCAAGACTCTTCCGTCAAGCTGCGGGTTGTTCGAAACAATTCCGGTATCGATGACGTACACACTGACGCCCGAGCCGCTCGAGTCGGGATAGGCGTATGCCTGATCGGGCGGTCTTTTCACCAAATCAATCATGGCGAGATTCCACGGCGCAGGAACTTGAAGTCCGGTCAGGGTCACTGGCAGATCAGGAGAGATGGTTTCTCCGAGCACGCTCGAACTCACCGCCGACAATTCGGAAGGCGTGAGAGCCACCGCGACACCGGTGAGCGCCTCGTCATACACGTAATCTGGATTGACGCCCAAGTCCGTCAGCGTGGTCATCAGCTCGGCCTGCTCGTCCTCCGGAACTTGAATGATGTAGTCAGTTTCGCTGGATTCGCTCGCATCTGCCTCATCCGAACCGAAGGGTAGCAACGAGCTCGACAACACGCTGAAGGAAAGTCCCAGCGCGACGAAGGCGCCAACAATCCTCGTCCGCCCATGCATCCGTTAAGCAAACCATGTTTTGACTGTTCTCATGGTGCTCGACGTCCAAGAAACATCCAAAATGCGACGCGCGTCGCCGAGTCGTGGTGGGAACCGCAACTTACGATGGTTGGGTGACTCAGCCCGCTAGCACCGCCTCGCCCGCCGACGACTACGACGTCTACCGGCGCCGTCGCCACGAAATGGTGACGTTGCCGCAAGGGAATCTCGCGCTCGTCCTCACGCAATGGTTCGGAGGGAAACCGCAGGTGTTCGAATCTGTCTGGGGAATTCCGGGAGAATGGGCCGCTGCCCGTCATTCTGATCGCGGGCTCATGGTTCGAGCGTCCGCAGCTGAGGGAATTTTTGTGGATGACATCGCGGTCGACGGCGTGGTGACGATTTTTTCAAAAGGCAGTGAAAGCCCATCGCGTCTAACGTTTGCCGACGGGAAATCCGGTTTTGTCATTGAAAATGAGTCGGGGCAATGTGGCTTGCGTATTTGGGACCCGTCGTCAGAGGATCTCGCGAACTTCGGGAAGATTGATTCTTACGACTACGACCCCGACTGGGTAATCTCTGCCCGGTTCGAACCCATTCCGGGCGGTCGGGCGGTAGGAATCGATCACCTGAAAGACGAGGGCGTCACGCGGGACAAGATCATTCCGGCAGATATTTCATTCACGGTTCGAGGAATCGAGTACACGGTCGCCGCTTTCCAAGAGGGCCGCGCGTTGTTGCTCGTTTTTTCCGATGCGACAAGTGGCTCAGAGACATACTCGGTCGGACGATTTTTGTTGTGCGCACCCAACGCGGACGGCTCCATCACATTGGATTTCAATCGGGCGTACCTGCCTCCCTGCGCCTTCAGTTACCACTTCAATTGCCCAATGCCACCTCAACAAAACCGATTTCCCTTCGCGATTACGGCGGGTGAGAAGCAGGTGCTCAATAGATCAGGGCAGCTACTTCACTAGATTGGGTCGTCGGCCCCGACCGGGTCGTGCGTCATTGAACCCCCATGTCACGTGCATCGGAGACGAGGCGTGCTGGGCTACCTCGTTGAGCCAGAGCGTCAGAGCTTCGGCATGGCGTCTGCGCCCGACGGCGACGAGCGCACGCAGGGAATCCGAGCTCACGGTGTCCACCGCTAGCCACTCCTCAACTTGGCGCTTGATTGACTGACATGTTTCTTGCACAGAGCGTTGCGGGAGAGTGAAAGTGAGAAGCACGACATCGAGCACTTCAGACCAATCACTCACATCGATAGCGGTTTCTCCCCGTAACCATGAGTTCGCACCCTTCTTGCCATCACTCGACAGCTTGTACAGAGGCAGATTTGCCTCCGTTGCGCCGGCGCCGAGGATCATGCCTCCAGCCACCAATCGGTTTAGCGTCGCGTAAACCTGGCCGGGGTTCACAGTCTCACGGTGCGGCAGTCGAGTGTGAATTTCAAAAAGAAGCTGATGACCGTACGCCGGTCCGAGCGTGAGCAAGCCCATTAGCGCGTCGCGAACGCTCATCATCACTCCCGATTGATTGTCAGAGAGACATTACTTGACGATGCACCACGCCTGTGAATTTCCTGAGGCAAGGAGGCAAAGGAATTGCGCAATTCTCTCGGGGCATGGGACACTCAATAAGCGCATGACTCCTGTGGAATGCACCTCGAAGGTCGTTGGGGAAGACGAATCTTCACAATGAGGTAAGGCAGGAATAATGACAGAACAAAATATGCGGGGTGTTGTGTGCGTGCACGCTGCCCCCACCGCTGTAAGCCCACATATCGAATGGGCCGTTGGTCGTGCCATTGGGCTACCGGTCAATTTTGACTGGCGCACACAACCGCTCATCCCCGGTTCTGTTCGCACAGAATTCTCGTGGGTCGCACCGCATGGCGCCGGCTCACTTATCGCCTCATCGCTCATCGGGTGGCAAAACGTCCGTTTCGAGGTGACGGAGCTCGGCGATGACGGTGCATCCGGTGAGCGGTGGATATACACACCTTCCCTTGGTGCGTTTCATGTCCATGTCGACGAGGTGGGGAACTATCTTGTGACCGAGAATCGATTGCGATCGCTCATGGAGGAGACCGCGAGTGATGTCAGATCACTCCGTGAACAAGTCGACCGTGTTCTCGGTGGACCATGGGACCGCGAGCTGGACTCATTTCGAGAAGCTTCAGACGCATCATCCGTGACGTGGCTCCACCGCGTCGGCTAATCGAGCGCGAGCGTGATTAGTTGTAGCTACGGAATGCAGCGACAGCGTTGTGGCCACCAAACCCGAATGAGTTGCTAATCGCAAGGATGTCACCCTGGGGAAGGTCCCGAGGCGCCGTTGCGACGTCGAGAACAATCTCCGGGTCTTGGTCTTGCAAATTGATTGTGGGAGGGGCAGTGCGGTGGTGAAGCGCGAGTACAGTGAAGAGAGCCTCAATCGCCCCGGCACCGCCGAGGAGGTGTCCAGTGGACGCCTTTGTTGCCGACACCACGACGTTGTCGAGGTGTTCCCCGAAAACTCGGCGAAGTGCGTTGTATTCTGCGATGTCTCCTACGGGCGTACTTGTTGCATGCGCGTTGATGTGCACCACGTCGCTCAAGCTTGCACCAGCCATTTCGACGGCCTGGCGCATGGCGCGGGCCGCCGCGTTGCCTTCGGGGTCGGGTGCCGTGATATGGTACGCATCGCTCGTTACTGATCCACCAGCGACCTCTGCATAAATCTTTGCCCCGCGCGCCAAGGCATGGTCTTCCGTTTCGAGAACGAGTGCGGCGGCACCTTCACCCAATACGAAACCGTCGCGGTTCATATCGTACGGTCGGGATGCTCTCGCAGGGTCATCATTGCGCTTTGACAGGGCTTGCATCGCGGCAAAGGAAGCTATCGGAAGCGGGTGGATTGCTGCCTCTGAGCCACCGGCCACGATGATGTCGGCGTATCCAGCCTGCAAATGCTCATAGGCGTTGACGATGGATTCGGTACTCGAGGCACACGCCGAAACAACGGTGCGCACGCCAGCCCGGGCGTGTAAATCCATGCCCACAGCTGCACCCGGCCCGTTGGGCATGAGCATGGGAACCGTCATGGGCAGAACGCGTCGGGGGCCCTTCTCCTTAAGGACATCCCACGCGTCGAGCAGTGTCCAGACCCCGCCAATTCCCGTTGCCCAATCGACAGCAAGTCGACCGGGGTCCACTTCGGGGCTTCCGGCGTCGGCCCACGCCTCTCTTCCGGCGATGAGGGCAAATTGGCTGGACGGGTCAAGTCGCTTAGTTTCAACCCGTTCGAGAACGTCGACTGCGGGCACGGCCGCCTGGGCAGCAAACGTAACAGGGAGCTCAAGTTGGGCAACCCACTCTTGAAGCAGTGGTCGTGCACCGGATGAACCTTTGAGAATGGCAGCCCAAGTTTCGGGTGCGGTACCCGCGAGTGGAGAAGTTGCACCAATACCGGTGACAACAATCTTCTTTGCAGCCATGACCAAAATTCCTTCACTCTTCACGCCGCGCTAGCACGGCACGTTTGTGGATGCGGTGGACCAATTGATCGGGCGACAAACGATGGGTTTGCCGCCCGATCAAAAGGCCAGACGGACTTAGGCTGCAGACGCCGTGATGAACGTGACAGCGTCACCGACGGTCTTGAGGTTCTTGACCTCGTCGTCGGGAATCTTGACGTCAAACTTCTCTTCGGCGTTGACCACAATGGTCATCATCGAAATTGAGTCAATGTCAAGGTCGTCAGTGAATGACTTCTCGAGTTGAACGGTCTCGGTCGCAATGCCGGTCTCGTCGTTGATGAGTTCTGCCAGACCTGCGAGAACTTCGTCGTTGGACAGTGCCATTTCTTCTCCTTGGTGGTGTGTGTGACCGTAAGCAAGTTTACGCGAGTCTGGGGTTGTACCCGGCAACCCTAGGGGAGCACGACGACTTGAGCGCCAAAGACCAGTCCAGCGCCAAAGCCAATCTGTAGCGCAAGACCACCGCTCGCCTGCGGATTCTCCGCAAGGAGCCGGTGCGTGGCAAGCGGAATAGAAGCCGCCGAGGTGTTGCCCGTGGTTTCAATATCACGTGCAATTAATACGCTATCGGGAAGTTTGAGCTGCTTGGCGAATTCGTCGATGATGCGCATATTCGCCTGATGAGGGATGAAGGCAGTCAGCTGATCGCTGGTGACGCCTGCTTCGTCCAACGCGCGTTGTGCCACCTTGGCCATTTCCCAGACGGCCCAGCGAAATACGGTCTGGCCTTCTTGGCGGAGGGTTGGCCAAGCAACCTCTCCATGGCCATCGCGATACTCGAGGAGCGAGTGGTTCATTCCCACCGCATCCCACTTGGATCCATCAGAACCCCATACGGTCTTCGCAATCCCCGGGAAGTCGCTTGGGCCCACAACGGCAGCTCCTGCCCCATCGCCCAGAAGAAATGAAATTGTGCGGTCGGTAGGTTCGACAATCTCGCTTAGTTTTTCCGCTCCGATTACCAGCACGTAGTTGGCGAGACCACTCCGAACAAAGGAATCGGCTTGCGCAATCCCATATGTGTACCCGGCGCAGGCGGCCGAAATATCATAGGCTGCCGCCGGGTTCGCGCCGATTCGATCGGCGACAAGTGCAGCCATAGATGGAGTCTGCACGCTGTTACTGATAGTCGAGATGAGTACGGCATCAATTTGGTGTGGCTCGATACCCGCCCGCGAAATTGCTTCGCTGGCCGCCGTGGTAGCGAGGTCAGCCGCACTGATGTTTGCCGAGGCCCGCGTTCGGGTGATGACACCGGTGCGCTGCCGGATCCATTCATCACTCGATTCGATAGGGCCCGCAAGATCGTCGTTTGTCACAACCACGTCGCCTCGCGCGGCACCAAGTGCGTAGATCCGCGAGTGTGCCGCTCCGTGCGACTCTGTCAGCGGGATGTGTGTCATATCGATCCTTTTTTCGGAGGGATTTCGTAAATCTACGCCAATGAATCGATAAGTTCGCGGGCGGTGGTCAAGTCATCGGGCGACTTGATTGCAACCGTCGGAACGCCTTTCAACGCGCGCTTGGCGAGGCCAACCAGCGCTCCAGCGGGTGTCACTTCGATAATGCCAGTGACTCCGGCGGCGGAGAAAGAATCCATGCACATATCCCACCGAACGGGGGAGGAGACCTGTCCGACCATCAAGTCGAGGAACGCGCGTCCATTTGTCACGAGGGAGCCATCACGGTTGGTCCACAATTTGCGACGCGGGTCTGAATTATTGACGGTGAGAGCAGCCGCGCTCAATTCGGCAACCGCAGACTCCATGTACGGCGTGTGAAATGCACCCGCAACTTGGAGTGGAATGACCCGAGAGCCCGCGGGTGGTGTCTCTGCCATCCTCGCCAATGAGTTGAGTTCACCCGCGACGACGAGTTGTCCGCCACCGTTGTAATTTGCTGCATAGAGACCGAGTTCTGCAATTCGACGCGTAATCTCGGTCTCGTCACCGCCAATGACAGCGCTCATACCCGTGGAGACTTGCTCGGCCGCCTCCGCCATCGCCCGACCCCTCAGCCCAACGAGCCGAACGGCATCATGAGCGTCAAGAACCCCGGCGCCGGCTGCCGCGGTGAACTCGCCAACAGAGTGTCCAGCAATTCCGCCCGTTTTCGTCAGGTGATCGGTGTCCGCCAGCGCATCGAGGGTCAAAATGCCGGCTGCCACGATGAGCGGCTGTGCGATTTGCGTATCCCGAATCGTATCCGCGTCGCTCACGGTACCGTGTTTGATGAGGTCGACACCGGCAGCTTCGGACAGGGACTCAAGCAGTGCACGACTCCCGGAATCCGCAATCCACGGCTCCAAAAACCCCGGGGTCTGGGACCCTTGCCCAGGACACACGACGATAATCATTCGCAGACCTTTCCTGGTTTAGCTCTCGCCACCGGCCGAGCCGGTTGTTCCAGCCGTGACATCGAACAGTCTGTACTTGTCAATGGCCTCACGCACGGTGGTGCGCTCGACGACGCCCTGTTCTGCCAGGGAGAGAAGCGTTCGAACAACAATTGACGGACCGTCGATGAGGAAGTGCCGGCGGGCAGCCGCACGAGTGTCAGAGAACCCAAAGCCGTCGGCACCAAGGGTCGCAAATGAACCAGGTACAAACTCCCTAATCATGCCAGGCACGAGGTGGTTATAGTCCGACACGGCGACAACTGGTCCTGACGTGTCCGCGAGTTTCTTCGTGACGTAGGGAACGTGAAGCTCGCCCGTGGGGTCGAGAAGGTTTGCACCCTGTGCAGTTATCCCGTCTCGACGAAGCTCGGACCATGACGTGACCGACCAGACATCGGCCGAAACTCCCCAGTCCTGTTCCAATAAATCTTGCGCCTCAAGAGCCCAGGGAACCGCCACGCCAGACGCGAGAATCTGAGCTTTGTGACCACTCGATTCCGATTCCTTGAGCAGGTACATTCCTCTGACGACGCCTTCGATGTCCAAATCTTCTGGCTCCGCTGGCTGAACAATTGGCTCGTTGTAAACCGTCAAGTAGTACATCACGTTGGGTTCCGGATGCTCGCCGCCGTACATCCGGTCAATGCCAGACCGCACTATATGGCCGATCTCATACCCGTATGCGGGGTCATAGGAGACCACTGCGGGATTAGTGAAGGCGATGAGGGGCGAGTGTCCATCGGCGTGTTGCAATCCTTCGCCGGTCAACGTGGTACGACCCGCCGTGGCGCCAATCACAAATCCGCGCACCATCTGGTCTCCGGCAAGCCAGAACGCGTCACCCGTGCGCTGGAAGCCAAACATCGAATAGAACACGTATACCGGGACCAGAAGCTCGCCCTGAGTTGAGTACGACGAACCAACTGCCGTGAAGGCAGCCAATGCGCCTGCCTCATTGATGCCCACGTGAATGATGGTGCCGGTGGGATCTTCCTTATAGGCGAGTAGCAAGTCGCGGTCTACCGAGATGTAGTGCTGACCATTCGGATTGTAAATCTTCGCATTTGGGAAGAACGCATCCATGCCAAAGGTCCGGGCTTCATCCGGAATGATCGGCACAATCCGAGGACCAAATTCTTTGTCTCTAATGAGGTCCTTGAGCAAACGAACAAATGCCATCGTGGTGGCAATCTCTTGCGTACCCGAACCCTTAGCTGCGATTGCGTATGTGCCCGCCTCTGGGACGTTGACGTGCGTGTATTTCGAACGTCGCTCCGGAACGTAACCTCCGAGCGCGCGCCGGCGTTCGTGCAGGTATTGAATGTGCGGGTCGTCGTCACTCGGCTTGAAGTACGGAGGCAGGTACGGATCTTCCTCGAGCGCGGCGTCCGTAATGGGAATTTTCAAGAAGTCACGAACGAGCTTGAGATCTTCAAGTTTGAGCTTCTTCATTTGGTGGGTTGCATTGCGACCCTCGAAATGTTTTCCGAGCCCGTAGCCCTTAATTGTGTGGGCAAGGATAACCGTTGGTTGACCCTTGTGTTCGGCTGCGGCCTTGAACGCAGCGTAGACCTTGCGATAGTCGTGCCCGCCGCGTTTGAGTCCCCAAATTTGGTCATCCGAATAGTTTTCGACGAGCTTCAGGGCGCGAGGATCGCGCGCAAAAAAGTTCTCGCGAACAAATGCCCCGTCTTCCGTCTTGTACGTCTGGAAGTCTCCGTCGGGAGTGACATTCATCAAGGTGCGCAAGGCACCTTCTTCGTCGCGAGCCAGCAGGTCATCCCATTCGCGACCCCAAATGACTTTGATGACGTTCCAGCCGGCGCCGCGGAAAAAGCTCTCTAGTTCCTGAATAATTTTGCCATTTCCACGCACGGGTCCGTCGAGGCGCTGCAGATTGCAGTTGATCACAAAGTTGAGATTGTCGAGTCCGTCATTGGCGGCCACCTGCAGCTGCCCGCGACTTTCGACTTCGTCCATCTCACCATCACCCAAGAACGCCCAGACCTGTTGGTCCGAGGCATCTTTGATGCCACGGTTCGTCAGGTAGCGATTGAGTTGAGCCTGGTAGATCGCATTAATGGGACCGAGTCCCATGGAGACCGTGGGAAATTGCCAAAACTCCGGCATGAGGCGCGGGTGCGGGTAGGACGAGAGTCCACCGCCGGCGTGGGACTTCTCTTGTCGAAATCCGTCGAGCTGAGACTCGCTCAATCTGCCTTCGAGGAAGGCGCGAGCGTAGGCACCCGGAGAAGCGTGTCCCTGATAGAAAACCTGGTCGCCGCCACCCGGATGGTCCTGTCCACGGAAGAAGTGGTTGAATCCCACTTCGTAGAGCGATGACGAGGAAGCATAAGTCGAGATATGCCCGCCAACGGAAATTCCGGGCCTTTGAGCACGGTGAACGAGCATTGCGGCGTTCCATCGGATCCACGCCCGATAACGACGTTCGATTTCTTCATCACCCGGGAACCCCGGTTCATCGTCCGGGGCAATGGTGTTTATGAAGTCCGTGGTGGGCACCATGGGAACTCCGAGGTGCAATTCCTTCGACCGTCGCAACAGGCTGAGCATGACGTTTCGGCCACGTTCGTGTCCGGAGGTTTCGACAACACCATCGAGCGATTCCAGCCATTCCGCGGTTTCCACGGGGTCGGAGTCAATGTTGGTGACGGAATACGGGTCTTGGTCGTTAACGGTCACGCGCTGCACTTTCTTCTCATGACGGACAGATCATGTCCGTGCGCCCATTGCGAGAGGCATGGTGTGCCAGATGCGACGGAAGGGCGACGAACTTAACACTACTGAACGAATATGCTTGCCTCACGTTCGTCACGAAAGGCAGAAAACGCATGATTGAGATTGGCACCCTTGCTCCCGACTTTGCTCTGAAAAATCAATTCGGAGAAGTCGTGACTCTTTCGTCCTTCCGGGGGGTGAAACCCGTCGTTCTCGTCTTTTTTCCGCTCGCATTCAGCGGAATCTGCACGGGTGAGCTCTGTGAGATTCGCGACAATCTCGGCGTGTTTGCCGACAGTGATGTCGAGCTCTTTGGCGTCTCCGTGGACTCATTCTTCACTCAACGCGCCTTCGCGGAGAGCCAAAACTATGTCTTCAACCTGTTGGCGGATTTCTGGCCACACGGCAAGGTTGCGCAGGATTTCGGAGTCTTCGTCGCAGACGACGGGTTTGCTAATCGCGCCACCATTGTGATCAACAAAGACGGAAACGTTGCGGCAACCTTCATCACGGCACCGGGGCAAGCTCGAGAATTTGCGGCTTATCGCGAGGCATTGAGCGCACTCGCCTAATTCAGTCGATAGTCTTGTCTCCTGACAAGAGGGCCTTTAGCTCAGTTGGTAGAGCGCCACGTTTACACCGTGGATGTCATCGGTTCGAGCCCGGTAGGGCCCACTTCTCGGTAAAGTACGACTGTGAACGACACGTCGATACCCACCCCGGCAATCGTGGATGCGCGTCTCATCGAGGCGCCGTTTGAGGTCACCGTGATGCAGGAGCACGTTCGACGTGCCCCGGGAGAATCAACCGACGAGGCCTTGTCGGGGTCCGACGAATCACGTTCTCACTCTCGTAAGGAAAAAGCGGCGACCACTCGCGAGCAGAAGCGCAGTGAAAAGCAGGCTGCTCGTGAGTCACAACGTCAAGCGAAACTCGATGCGCAGCGCCAAGCCGCTGAAGCGAAAAACGCGGCGAAAGAAGCCAAACGCTCGCAGAGCATGGAAACACCAAGAACCGAACCCCGTGACACGGGTGGTAGCGAAGGCATGTTGGTGACACTTGATGAACTCTTGGAGGAGTCACCTCCATCCCCGGAGAAGAAATTTGATTCCTCCGCGGCTGCTCGCCGGCCCTCCAGCTTTGACGAGTTGATGGGATACTCCGGCGAGTGACGACCGTCGGAGAGTTGTCCTCGGTCATCGAGGAAGTATGGCCAGCCGACGGAGCGCAGCCGTGGGATTCAATCGGACTCGTTGTAGGACATCCCCGAGATGTGATTAAGCACGTGCGTCTCTGCGTCGATGTGACGCCGGAAGTGATTCTGGATGCGCACTCCGCGGGAGTTGATTTTCTCATCGCTCATCATCCATTGTTACTGCGGGGCATCACCTCCGCTTCCGAAGAGACATACAAGGGCGCGAGTCTCGCTCTGATGATTCGCCACGGAATGGGTCTTCTCACTGCTCATACGAATGCCGATGTTGTTTCCGACGGTGTGTCAGATTGCCTAGCGCAAGCGCTCGCGTTGACCGACGTGGAACCGATTACCCCTCAGCCCGGATCTTCACCCGTGCGTGGCGTCGGCCGGGTGGGAAATCTTGTGGCGGCGTCCCCACTTGGGGTTGTCGCTCGTCAGATCGCGGGGCTGATTCCGTCGACCGCACAGGGCGTGCGCGTCTCAGGAGACTTTGAGAATCGGGTTCGCCGAATCGCCCTCTGTGGAGGCGCGGGGGATAGCTTGCTCGCAGAATCAAAGGTGCTGTCTGCCGACGTTTTTATCACGAGTGACCTCCGTCACCATCCGGCATTGGAATTTCGCGAGTGGGCCAAACTCGACAACGGGCCGGCTCTGATCGACGTGTCGCACTGGGCGAGCGAATGGGTGTGGTTGTCAACCGCCGCACAAAACCTGCGTGGCCGAATCCCGTCTGTCGTTTTTTCGGTCAGTGACGTGCGGACGGACCCGTGGGACTTTCTCGTCGTACAGTAATGACGTCGATGCGTGCGTGCAGCGACGAATCGGAAGACCATCGAGGGCAGACATGAAGGCTTCACCAGTTCACCAACGCTTGCTTCTTGATCTTCAGGCGATTGATACCCACGATCGTCAACTCGAATATGCAAGTAAGCACCTGCCAGAGTTTGACCTGACCCGAAACCTCGAAGGTCTGCTGACCGAGAGTGCGGCAGATTTTATATCTCGGCAGGGCGTCGTTGAGGACTTGCAGAGAGAGATCGAGCGCATTGAGGCAGATGTCGCGATGGTCGTTGCTCGAATCGCCGCAGATCTCGAGCGCGAATCCCAAACGTCAAGCGCGAGAGACGCGCAGGCGATCGAGTCAGAGCTTGCCAGCTTGCGAACCCGACGAGCCAATTTGGAGGAGATTGAACTTGAAGTCATGCAACGACTCGACGACGCTGAGAAGTCTCTGTTGGAACTGCGCGAGGAACGCGAAACTCAGAGAGCAGAGATTGTCATCGCCGAGCAATCTACGCAGTCAAGGTTGACTCAAATCGCCGGCGAGCGCAGTGACCTTCTTCGAAACCGTTCCGCTCTCATCATGGAACTCCCAGCCGATCTCATCGAGTTGTATGAGCGTCAGCGCAGCAGGTACGGCATCGGGGCCGCACTTCTGACGCGTGGCGTATCGGGAGGCAGTGGTCTGGCGTTGAGCGAGACTGACTTGGCCAAGATTCGCGAAGCTGACGACGACGATGTGATTTTATGCCCGGACAGTAATTGCATTTTGATTCGAACTCCGGAGTCAGGTCTGTGATTCCGCGACTCATTGTCGAAGCCGACGGTGGTTCTCGCGGTAACCCCGGTGTTGCCGCGGGCGGAGCAGTGGTGGTTGATGACGCGACGGGCCACGTGATTGCTCAGATTGGTGTTTTTGTGGGTCACGCGACCAATAACGTTGCGGAATATTCCGGGATGCTTGCGGGAATCAAGTTCGCGATTGGCCACAGCAGCGAGGAAACCGTCATTGTGGTTCGAATGGACTCCAAGCTCGTCGTTGAGCAAATGTCTGGTCGGTGGAAGATTAAGCATCCGGATATGGCAACTCTGGCTCAGGAAGCTCGGGCAGTCATCGGTGGGCGACTGGTGCACTTTGAGTGGGTACCCCGGCTCGACAACGCCCGGGCTGACTCGGTCGCGAATCGCGCGATGGACTTGAAGGACTCGTTTGAGCTTCTGGGCTGATTGTTGCCGTGATCCCGTCGTAAACTGACAACGCGAATGGGTCGGCAAGACGACCGCGGCGCGCGCAAGTGCGACGAGGAACGTCCGGGCTCCACAGAGCAGGGTGGTGGGTAACACCCACCCGGGGTAACCCGCGAGAAAGTGCAACAGAAAGTAAACCGCCACTCGAGCGATCGAGCGGTAAGGGTGAAACGGTGGTGTAAGAGACCACCGGCGGGACGGGTAACCGTGCCGGCCAGGTAAACCTCGCCCGGAGCAAGGTCAGACAGAAAGCGATTGAGGGCTGCTCGCTCGAGCTTTCGGGTAGACCGCTAGAGCGTCATGGTAACGTGGCGTCGAGATAGATGGTCGTCGAAGGTCTGATTCAGACCCGAACAGAACCCGGCGTATCAGCTGGCCCATTCGCACCCCAGCAACTCGTAGCCTTCGACGCCCCCCCGAATCAGTTGTGGCTAGTGATGGTGCGGACTAGCGGCGAGCGCGGCTGCGCCCAGAGTCCCCGCCCGATTGAGCAATGTTGCGGGAATGATAGGCGTGCGCAGGTCGAGCAGTGGCAGGAATTGGTCGTGACTCTTTGAGACCCCTCCACCGACGAGGAAAAGGTCGGGCGAAAACAGCATCTCGACATGCGAGTAGTAGCGTTGCAGCCGAACCGCCCACTCTTCATACGAAATCCCTTCGCGCTCACGAGCGACCGCAGACGCCCGAGTCTCGGCGTCGAAGCCGTCGATCTCAAGGTGTCCGAGTTCGGTGTTGGGAATAAGAACGCCGTTGAAGATAAAGGCACTTCCGATGCCCGTCCCCAACGTCGTCATGATGACGAGGCCGTCACGATCTTGCGCAGCTCCATACTTGACCTCAGCAAACCCAGCCGCATCCGCATCGTTGATGAAGTGGATTTCTCGTTGGAGTTCTTTCTCAAAGAATTCTTCGGCCGCAAACCCAATCCACCGTTGTGAGATGTTGGCGGCGAGCATGGTGACGCCGTGACGAATCGCCGACGGGAATGCGACGCCCACGGGAGTGTTGTGGGGCGCGTCCAATTGCTCGATGATTTCGCGCGTCACGGTCACGATGTCTTCAGGTTCGCCGCCCTCTGGGGTCAAGACTCGGATTCGCTCACCAACGAAATCTCCCGATTCGACATCCACGAGGCCACCCTTGATACCGGTGCCACCGATGTCGATTCCGATGCTGAGTCGGGTCATGAGATTCCTTCGGTAGAGCGGGGGAGAGTCAAGGTAAGAATATCGGCGCCACGTTCAGTGACGACGATGGTGTGCTCAAACTGCGCGGTAAGTCGTTGGTCCTTTGTGACAACGGTCCAGTTGTCATTCCACATGGTCCATTCGTATGTTCCGAGTGTCAGCATCGGCTCGATTGTAAAAACCATTCCCGGTTCCATGACGTCGTCGTAGAGAGGCGATGAATCGTAGTGCGGAATGATGAGGCCACTGTGGAACGCTCGCCCGACGCCGTGCCCGGTGAAGTCGCGAACGACACCGTAGCCCCAATGCTGCGCGTAGGTTTGGATCGCTCGTCCGATGACATTCACCTGTCGACCCGGTGCGACGGACTTGATTCCTCGATTGAGCGCTTCCCGAGTGTGGTCGATGAGCGCTTGAGCTTCATCCGACACTGCTCCGACCGTGAACATGCGGTTCATGTCACCATGAAAACCGTTCAGGTAAGAGGTGATGTCGACGTTGACGATGTCTCCCTCTTCGAGAACGGTGTCATCAGGGATGCCGTGGCAGATGACTTCGTTAATTGACGTGCAACAGGATTTAGGAAAACCTCGATATCCCAGCGTTGATGGATACGCACCGTAGCTCGTCACGACGTCGTGGGCGATTGCGTCAATCTGATCCGTGGTCATTCCTGGAGTAATCGCGTCGCCGATTGCGTCGAGTGCTCGAGAAGACACATTTCCCGCCTGCCGAATCTGTTCTATTTCTTCCGACGAATAGAGGTTGGAACCGGAGTACGGCGACGGAGCTGCCTTGCCGACGTATTCGGGTCTAGGAATGGATAGGGCGACCGTTCGAGGGTGGCTGAGAACACCGGGAATGAGCAAACCAGACGTGTCCTTGGGCATAGAATCCAGTCTATGAGCGGTGAAGGTGCGCAGAGTTACTGGTACAACATGAAGACCGGCGAGGTCGAGTTCGGCTATGAATCGCCGTCCGTGGATCGCGTGGGACCTTTTGAGTCTCGTGATGCTGCTGAACACGCGCTCGAAACGTTGCGCGCAAACAGTAAGAAGTGGAACGCGGACGAAGCCGACGAGGCCTAATCTCGCGCCGCGCGCGCAGTGTCTTCGGTGTACGAGTGATCCGCGCTGGGGTACACGCCAGACTGGACATCTTCTCGGAACGCCTGAGTTGCATCGCCAAGTATCTGGGCGAGGTTTGCGTACTGCTTGACAAACGTCGGCATGCGACCGGTTGCGAGTCCGGCGAAGTCTGTCCACACCATTAGTTGCCCGTCCGTGTGTGGTCCGGCGCCCACACTGATGGTGGGGATGCTCAATGTCGCGGTGATCGAACGTGCCAGTTCGGCCGGCACCATTTCGAGCACGACGGCAAATGCGCCTGCCTTCTCGACTGATTGTGCGTCGGCGAGAACGCGTTCGGCGTCAGAACCTCGTCCTTGGACGAGCATCCCGCCGAGTCCGTGTTCGCTTTGTGGAGTGAATCCCACATGACCCATCACCGGGATTCCCGAATCGACGATGCGTCGAATCATGGCTTCGCTCCGCACGCCGCCCTCGAGCTTGACGGCGTGTGCGTGCGTTTCCTTCATGAAACGCATAGCTGTTCGAAGAGCCTGTTCTGGGCCTTCTTCATACGAGCCAAACGGCAAGTCGGCAATGACGAATGCGCGCGTGACCGATGTTGCGACGGCACGGGCAAGGGGGATGAGTTCATCGACTGTGACCGGAAGCGTCGAGTCGTAACCCAGAACGGTGTTACCCGCTGAGTCGCCCACGAGGAGAAAATCAATCCCTGCTTCGTCGAAGATTTTTGCCGTGAGCGTGTCGTAGCTGGTCAAGCCGGTGATTTTGTGTCCGGACTCTTTCGCGAGGGCAAAGTGACGCGTTCGAACGCGCTTACGGGACTGGTCAGACGGCGTCGAGGCGCTCATGCTTCGAGTCTACGACCGATGGAAAGTCACGGGGAGGCGACGGTCGCGACCAAAAGCCATTCCACTGATCTTCGGCCCGATTGCGCCCTGACGACGTTTCCATTCTGCCCGGTCAACAAGAGCTACTATGCGGTCGACGAGTTCTGGGGCGAATCCAAGTGCAACAACTTCGTCGCGTCCTAGGCGTTGTGTGATGTAGGCGTCGAGTAGCGCATCCAGCTGGTCGTACGGCGGCAGGGAATCTTGATCAACTTGCCCGGGTCGAAGTTCGGCTGACGGCGGTTTGGTGATCGAGTTTTCCGGGATGGGGGGAGTCGCACCCTTACTCTCCGCCTCGCGATTACGCCACTTCGCCAATTCCCAGACGAGCGTCTTGGGTACATCCCGAATTGGCGCAAATCCACCCACAGAGTCTCCGTAGATGGTCGAATAACCCACGGCGATTTCCGTCTTATTGCCGGTGGTCAAAACGAGGTGGCCGTGCATGTTGGAGAGTCCCATCAAAATGACACCACGGATTCGAGCTTGCACGTTTTCGGCGGCGATTCCATCGAGCTCGAGTTGAGTCTCGATCGGGTTCACGAGTTCGGCGATGGGCTGCGTCGTCAGTGTGATGCCGAGTCGTTGCGCGGCGTCGTCGGCGTCAGAACGGGAGTGTTCGCTCGACCACTGGCTTGGCATTGAGACGCCAAACACTCGATCCGGCCCAATCGCATCTACGGCGAGAGCGGCGCAGACCGCCGAGTCGATACCGCCAGAAAGGCCCAGAATCACTGAGGGAAAACCGTTCTTCTCGACGTAGTCGCGAAGCCCAAGA
This sequence comes from Microbacteriaceae bacterium, assembly GCA_049314515.1. Classification (GTDB taxonomy): domain Bacteria; phylum Actinomycetota; class Actinomycetes; order Actinomycetales; family Microbacteriaceae; genus RFQD01. Next base: position 11,578 of record JBMOEY010000009.1, on the reverse strand, counting down.
ACAAGCGCAGACCAGACGCGCTCCAATTCATTGCGTGGCGTTTGGGTCGTTGAAACCGAGATATCGGTGTGAGATTCTCCGCCGTCCCCACAGTCGATAATCTGCGTGCCGGTTCGTTCGACCGTGCGGCCTTCGTGGGCCGCGAGCTCGAGATCACACAGCAGGATGTCGGGCTCGAAGCTCTTCGCGCGTGCGACCAGCGTGCCGAATTCGTCGACAACGAAACTGTCGCCATCGAAGACGAGATCATCCTGCCCACCCACCAAGTTGAGGTAGGCGAAGGGTGCGCCAACGGAAGCCGCACGTCGTGAAACGAGAGGGAGCCGCACGTCGTCCTTATCTTGTTCGAAAGGTGAACCATTGACAACGACGACCAACCCAGGGCGAATCTCGGCCAATTCGTCGCAGACACCCCCGTCACGCCAGATGTCCTCGCAAATGAGGATTGCGACGTCTATGCCACGCAGGCGCACGAGAACGTGACCCGTGCCTGGAATGAAATTGCGGAACTCATCAAACACACCGTAGTTCGGCAGATGGTGTTTGTCGTAGGTACCTGCGACTTCGCCACGATAGATCACGGCCGCCGAGTTGTGAGCGATCACACTCGGCGTCGAATTGGGCGGTTCACTCGAATCCCGAATAGGGCCGTTGGGGAAACCGACGATGACCGGAATATCGCCCGCTCCGGCCTTCATGATTTCTAACGCTAGTTCCGTCAGCGCTGAACGAGCGTGCGAGAGGAATTCAGGACGAACAGCGAGATCTTCGATCGGGTAGCCCGAAAGGGCCATTTCACCGAAGGCAATCAGGTCGGCACCCTGTGCGTGTGCGACGAGGACATCGGACAAAATTTGGGCCGAATTCGAGCGAAAATCTCCCAATCGAGGATTTGACTGCGCGAGCGCGACCCGCAAGTTCGGCATAGCCATTAGCCTAGTCTCGACGGCAAGAAAGGCTGAGGCGGGCATGGACAAGCAACAAGATTTCGTCCTTCGGACCATCGAGGAACGCAGCGTCAAGTTTGTGCGCTTGTGGTTTACCGACGTTCTCGGGACGCTCAAGAATGTTGCTGTTGCGCCGGCTGAAGTTGAGGGTGCGTTTGCGGAAGGTGTGGGATTTGACGGCTCCGCGATTGAGGGACTCACGCGTCTGTACGAGGCCGACATGCTTGCGCATCCTGATCCCTCGTCGTTCCAGATTCTTCCGTGGCGTGGCGACGTCGACCCCACAGCGCGCATGTTTTGCGACATCACGACACCGGATGGATTGCCGGCCGTTTCTGACCCGCGGCACGTGCTGAAGCGCACCCTCGCGAAGGCCTCAGAAAAGGGATTCACTTTTTACACGCACCCCGAAATCGAGTTCTATCTGCTCAACAACAGCGATTGGGAAAACGGTGGAGCGCAACCCATCGATCAGGCTGGTTACTTCGACAACGTTCCGGGTGGCGTTGCTCACGACTTCCGTCGTCGATCAGTTCGCATGCTCGAAGACATCGGCATTTCGGTCGAATTTAGCCACCACGAAGTGGGGCCTGGACAGAACGAAATCGACCTCCGTTATGCCGATGCGCTGACGACGGCTGATAACGTCATGACGTTCCGCACGGTCATCAAAGAGGTGGCGATGGAGCACGGTGTCTATGCGACGTTCATGCCGAAACCTTTTGCGGAGCATCCCGGATCGGGAATGCACACCCACATGTCCCTGTTCGAAGGGGACACCAACGCGTTCTACGACGCCAGTGGCAAGTATCAATTGTCAAAGACGGGGCGATCCTTCATCGCCGGGTTGCTCCACTATGCGCCTGAGATTACGGCTGTGACAAACCAGTTCGTCAATTCCTATAAACGACTCTGGGGTGGCGGCGAACCGCCCAGCTTCGCCACGTGGGGGCACAACAACCGTTCCGCACTCGTTCGGGTTCCGGTCTACAAACCTGGAAAGGGACAATCGAGTCGGGTTGAGTATCGAGCAGTCGACTCGGCGGCCAACCCCTATCTCGCCTACGCGCTCTTGCTCGCCGCAGGCATGCGAGGTATCGAAGACGAGATGGAGCTCCCGGCAGAGGCCGAAGACAACGTCTGGGAACTTACGGATATGGAGCGTCGTGCACTTGGTTATCGTGCGCTTCCGCCGAGCCTTGCCGACGCGATCGAACTCATGGAACAGTCGGAACTTGTCGCGGAGACATTGGGTGAAAAGGTTTTCGACTACTTTTTGTTGAACAAGCGTCAAGAGTGGGCCGCGTACCGTCAACAGGTCACGCCGTTTGAACTCCGTAACAACCTCTCGTCGCTCTAACGGTTTACGGTTGCTGTGACCGTTCCGTCGCTGACTGAGCTTGCGAAAGCGGGCTTCGCTAATCTGAGCGAGTCACGAGCTCTCGTCGAGGAACTCTCTCGCGACCATGGTGTTTCTTCCGACGTGTTGTTCAACTCGATTGGTGACACAGCAGATCCTGATAGATCTGTCATCGAACTAGAACGACTATTTCGTGCGGGCTCCGCCGCGACCTTCGTCGAACCGCTTCTGACGGAAACCGAGTCCTTTTCACGGCTTCTTCGAATTCTGGGCGGTTCGTCAGGGCTTGCCAGTTTTCTTCAGCGCCACCCGTCTTCTGCAGCGATGCTGGCCACGGCGAGTGAGATACCTTCGGCGGATGAACTTCGCGCGTCTCTTCTGAAGTCAGTGTCGGCGCGCTCTGGCGTGGCACATATCACCGGTGAGCAGGCGCGTACTGCTCTGCGGGTCCGGTACCGGGAGGAGCTCTTGCGGATCGCCTCGTGTGACCTTTCGGCGGAGGATCCGGTTGGTCTCGTGCAAGACATTTCACGCGCCTTGGCGTACCTCGCAGATGCAACTCTCGAAGCTGCTCTCGCCATCGCGCGAGCGGACATTGTCGATTCCTCGATTTCGGCCGCGGATGTGGCTCAGGTTCGCTTCGCCGTTATCGGCATGGGCAAGTGTGGCGCGTTGGAGCTCAACTACATCAGCGATGTCGACGTAATCTTTGTCGCCGAGAGCAGTGACGAGCAAGCACTCTCCACCGAGCGTGCTCTGACGATTGCAACGAAACTAGCTCAGCATGTGATGCGCATCGTCTTTGAGGCCGGATCCGAGCCGGGACTCTGGGAAGTGGATGCGAATCTGCGGCCTGAAGGCAAAGCTGGCGCGCTCGTCCGCACGCTCGAAAGTCATCGCGCATACTACGAGCGCTGGGCAAAGAACTGGGAATTCCAGGCTCTCCTGAAAGCTCGTCCCGTGGCGGGTGATGCGCAGCTCGGCAAACGATACGTCGAAACACTCTCGCCGTACGTGTGGAAGAGCGCGAGTCGCCCAGAGTTTGTCGAGCAGGTTCAAGCGATGCGAGAGCGGGTAACCGCTCACATTCCGGTGGAAGATGTGGAGTACCAAATCAAGCTCGGACCTGGTGGTTTACGAGACGTTGAGTTTACGGTCCAGCTTTTGCAACTTGTCCACGGGCAAACGGACGAGAGTGTGCGAAGTCGAGGCACGCTCGAATCCCTAGCCGCGCTGGCTGAGAAGGGTTACGTGGGTCGTCCCGAAGCGATCTCATTTGGTCAGAACTATCGGATATTGCGAACGCTCGAGCACCGCATCCAATTGCGTGATCTTGCTCGAACGCACCTCATGCCACGTCAGGAAGAAGCCGTTCGCGCGATTGCGCGTGGGTCTCGGCTCGCTAGCACCGCAACGGAACTCCAAGATGTTTGGCAACGCGTCAAGCTCGAGGTTCGGAATCTTCACGAACGACTGTTCTATCGTCCGTTGCTGGCAGCCGTGGCGACCCTGCCTGACGAAGCAATTGCCATCACGAGCGGGCAGGCTGAATCACGGCTTGCCGCAATCGGATTCCGTGACCCTCGAACTGCATTGACGCATATCGCCGCGCTGACGACGGGACTTCGGCGCCGTGCGGATATTCAGCGTGCGCTATTGCCCGTTCTGCTCAAGTGGCTGGCTGAGGGCCCCAATCCGGACTCTGGACTATTGACCTTTCGCAGACTCAGCGAGAAGCTCGGTGATTCACCGTGGTTCTTGCGCATGTTGCGCGATTCCTCAGGCGCGGCATCCCGACTCATGACAATCTTGAGCGGTTCGCGCTACGTTGCGGACCTCATCGAGCGTATCCCCGAGGCCGTCGCCTGGCTCGATGACGACGCCGAATTGATTCCGCGTGACATCGCCAGTGTGCGCTCTGAGATAGATGCGGTTGTGGAACGTCATTCGGGTGTTGACGGGGCGGAGGAAGCTCGCAAAGCAATTCACTCGATTCGCCATCGAGAAAATTTGCGTGTTGCAATGGGGTCAATTCTTGGCGTGAACAGTGACGTGCTAACTAGCAGTGGCCTGAGTTCGATTATGGAGGCGACGTTGGCTGGAGCCCTGCGACTTGCCCTTCGGGATGAGGAGCTCAATCCGGAGATGGCAATCATTGCCATGGGTCGATTTGGTGGACAAGAGACAGGCTTTGGGAGTGACGCCGATGTCATGTTCGTCTACCGCGACACAACCGAGATAGTCGACAACGAGGCGACGCGTCGAGCCGAACGAATCGTCGCTCGCATCAAAGAGATTCTCGAAGATCACCGGCTGCCTTTTGATCTGGATACTGACCTGCGACCTGAAGGTAAGAACGGCGTCGTCGTTCGCTCGCTCGAATCGTATGCGGCTTACTACACTCGGTGGTCGCTGTCGTGGGAAGCTCAGGCGCTGTTGCGCGCACGCCCCTCCATCGGCAACGACAGCTTGATGGAGGAGTTCACCAACGTCATCGAACCCGTGAGGTACCCGGCGGCCATCACCGATGATGACCTTCGCGAAATTCGCCGAATTAAGGCTCGCGTGGAGAAGGAGCGACTTCCGCAAGGCGCGGATCCTGCTCGGCATCTCAAGCTCGGACGAGGATCGTTGTCCGATGTTGAATGGCTCGTTCAGTTGATTCAACTTCAATATGCGCACGCACACCCTGAGCTCAAGACCACGTCGACTCAGCTCGCCATGTCGGCGGCGGTCGACGCATCGCTCGTCAGTCGCACCGACGCCGACGTTCTGATGGCGGCGTGGAATCTTGCGTCGCGAATCCGCAGTGCGTGCACGTTGTGGGGCGTTTCGACGTCGGACATGTTGCCCCTCGATCGTGGCGACCTCGACGGAGTCGCAAGACTGCTGGGCTATCCGCCAAACAGCGCAGCGCGCCTCGAAGAGGATTATCTCAGCGCAACCCGACGCGCGCGGAGTACCTTCGAACGCTTGTTTTACGGCATGTGACTAGATCCAGGTTCACAGTCAAAAACGAATGGCCGCCCCCATGCCGGGAGCGGCCATTCGAACGGCAAGCTGAGAATTAGACGCCGTAGTAGAGCTCGTATTCGAACGGGTGTGGGCGCTGAGCGAGCGGCTTGATTTCGTTTTCACGCTTGTACGAGATCCACGTGTCGATGAGGTCCTTGGTGAACACGCCACCGGCAATGAGGAACTCGTGGTCGTTCTCGAGAGCAACGAGTGCCTCCTCGAGTGACGCAGGAACCTGAGGGATGTTCTTTGCTTCCTCGGGGGGAAGCTCGTACAGGTCCTTGTCAACGGGCTCGTGAGGCTCGATGCGGTTCTTGATTCCGTCGAGGCCAGCCATCATCTGTGCGGCAAACGCGAGATACGGGTTGCTCGCAGCGTCTGGTGCGCGGAACTCGATGCGCTTCGCCTTCGGGTTGGTACCGGTAATCGGGATGCGGATCGCAGCCGAACGGTTACCAGCCGAGTAAACAAGGTTCACAGGAGCTTCGAACCCCGGTACGAGGCGGTGGAAGGAGTTCACCGACGGGTTGGTGAATGCAATGACCGCCGCGGCGTGCTTCAGGAGACCGCCGATGTACCAACGAGCCGTGTCGGAAAGTCCGCCGTAGCCGTTCTCGTCGTAGAACAAGGGCTTGCCTTCGTTCCAGAGCGACTGGTGAGTGTGCATGCCGGAACCGTTGTCACCGAAGAGCGGCTTGGGCATGAACGTTGCCGTCTTGCCCCACTCGTTGGCGGTGTTCTTGACGATGTACTTGAACTTCAGGATGTCATCAGCCGCGTTCACCATCGTGTTGAAGCGGTAGTTGATTTCACACTGACCGGCCGTGCCGACTTCGTGGTGGCTTCGCTCAACGTGCAGACCGGCATCCGCGAGCTTCAGGCAGATGTCGTCACGCAGGTCGGCCAGTTTGTCGACGGGACTCACGGGGAAGTAGCCACCCTTATAGGGGGTCTTGTTGGCGAGGTTGCCACCTTCTTCTTCGCGGCCGGTGTTCCATGCGCCTTCTTCCGAATCGACGCTGTAGAACGAGCTGTGCTGGTTCACGCCGTAGCGAACGTCATCAAAGACAAAGAATTCGGCTTCGGGCGCGAAGAACGCCGTGTCGGCGATACCCGTTGACGCAAGGTACTTTTCCGCCTTCTTTGCGACCTGACGCGGGTCACGACCGTAAATCTCACCGTTGCGCGGGTTGTAAATGTCAAAAATCATCACAAGCGTTTTCTCGCTCCGATAGGGATCGAGGTAGGCAGTAGTGGGGTCCGGGATGAGCTGCATGTCCGACTCGTGAATCGAAGCGAAGCCACGGATCGATGAGCCGTCGAAAAGCTGTCCAACAGAGAAGAATTCCTCGTCTACAGTCTCCGCCGGGATGTTGAAGTGCTGCTGCACGCCGGGAAGGTCCGTGAAGCGAATGTCAAGGAACTTGACGTCGTGGTCCTTGATGAACTTCAGGACCTCAGAAGAGTCTTTGAACATGGCTAATGTGCTCCGATGTGAGTGAGGCTGAGGACAGTGAGTGTACTGACCTGGAGAAACGCTAGAGATACGGCGTGTCGGCCGGATATCGCCAATGTTTCCACCATGTTACAGGCGCCAGAGACGCAGATTTACCCGGTCATAGACTAGGCACGTGGCTTCTCCTCGAAGTGGTTCTTCGTCTGCTCCCAACTCGTTTCCTGGCGAGCGCCTGAGATTGCCGCGAGTGGGTCCAGGGTCGATCGCGCGTGTCGGCCGTCGCATGTGTGCGCTCCTCATCGACTGGTGGTTGGCACTGCTCGTGGTCTCTCTCCTGCGTGGATCGCTAGCTACGCCCACGGGCGCCGCGGGAGACGCGGAGTTCATTTCGACAGCGCAGGGACAGTCGCTAGAAGTGCTCTTGCTCTTCGTCGCGTTGCAAATCATCGCGATTCCGATCATTGGAGGGAGTATCGGGCATCGCCTGCTTGGTTGTTACGTAGCCCCCCTGGTCGGAGGCTGGGTGGGATTGTGGCGTCCCATCGTGCGCACCATTCTTCTTGCCCTAGTGATTCCCGCACTGATTTGGGATTCCGATCAGCGAGGATTTCACGACAAGGTCGCCGGAACCGTTCTCCTGCGAACGTCTTAGCGCCGGTGCGACATCCGCATGCGACTCGGGTCAATTCCTTTGGGAATGGGAACATGTGTCCCGAGTGATGCCACCCGGGCGTTAACGACCTGTACTTCGTTGCGTGTCAGGACTCGTTTTACTCGAGACAGGGCCCCCGAAATCTTGTGCAGTCGAACCTGTCCTTCATCCGTTCCCACCGAGATAATCGTGATGGGCACGTTCGGCAAGACTCTCGCAAGTTTGCGCTTTTCATCCTCAGCAGTGGCTCGAGTTCGTGCGGCCGGACCCTCCGCGAGCAGGACCAATCCACCACGACCCACGACCCGGTAAACGGCATCCATGGTCTTTCGGTTCACTGCAATGGGTTCTTCATTCCCAATCCAGCCCCGTCGAAGGGAAGAACGAATCATGGCACCGACTGCGCCGGGTTGACCTTCAATCTGCGAGTACGCCACGAATTCCGCCTTGCGACCCAAGACAATGAGTCCGACAAGAATTCCGGTCATGAGTGAGACGAGAACCCACAGTACGACAATAAACCAGGGCTGGGCCAATGACAGGGTGATTGCAACAGCGAGCGCCGCCGGCCCAATCAACAACGCCAGCAGAATCGGCGTGACGCTCTTATCCCCTCGGGCAGTCATGCGATAGACCTGCCAGATTTGCTTTAACCTGTTTTCGCGCTTGGGTTTGGGGGTCGATTCTTTCGCCATGACGTTCAGATTACCCTGATGCGCGTGTGAATCTTGAGCAACGCCGGACCTCCTCGGCGCGAAATCGTTAGACAGCCTGTGAGAAGCCAGCCTCGATGTCGGCAAGGTGCCTGAGGTCTTCCGGGATCTCACGGCCTTTAGCCACCATCGACTGGGCGTAGAGTCGGCCGGCGCGATACGAACTCCGCACGAGTGGTCCTGAAAGCACGCCCAAGAAGCCCATCTCCTCGGCTTCCGTCTTTAACTCCACAAACTCTTCCGGGTGCACCCAGCGTTCAACCGGATGATGGCGTTTACTTGGTCGCAAGTACTGTGTGATTGTGATGATGTCCGTACCCGCATCAAACAGGTCACGCAACGCCTGGGAAATCTCCGCGCGATCCTCACCCATACCCAAAATTAGATTGGATTTCGTAATCATCCCGGCCTTCCGACCTTGGGTAATGACGTCGAGAGAGCGTTCGTAGCGAAACGCGGGACGAATTCTTTTAAAGATGCGGGGAACAGTTTCTACGTTGTGCGCGAACACTTGCGGTTCTGCGTCAAAAACCAACTGCAAAAGCTCAGGATTGCCTGAAAAATCGGGCACGAGAATCTCAACGCCGGTGCCGACCGACTGCTCATGAATCTGTCGAATTGTCTCTGCGTACAACCAGGCGCCTTCATCCTCAAGATCGTCGCGGGCGACGCCAGTCACCGTTGCGTAGCGAAGTTTCATCGACACGACTGACTCGCCTACTCGACGGGGCTCATCCCTATCCAGCGGCTCAGGCTTTCCCGTGTCAATCTGGCAGAAATCACATCGACGAGTGCACTGCGCGCCGCCGATCAGGAACGTCGCCTCGCGATCCTCCCAACATTCATAAATGTTCGGACATCCCGCCTCTTGGCATACCGTGTGCAGATTCTCGGTTTTCACCAACTCCTGCAGGTGGAGATACTCCGGGCCCATTTTGGCGGTCGTTCGAATCCACTCGGGTTTTTTCTCAATCGGAGTTTCGGCGTTGCGAACCTCCAAGCGGAGAAGTTTGCGACCATCAGCTGAGCTCATGTGCGACCTCGAATTTCTGTGAGAAAGTGGCGATGAGTCGGGGGAGTACGTCGAGAGGGGTGATAGAACCTGCGAGTTGTCTAGACATCGTTGTGATTCCAGCGTCACGAATTCCACACGCAATTATCGAGGCATAAGGAGAAAGGTCATTGTTGCAATTTAGAGCGAAACCATGCATTGTGGCGCCGCCTGCCACTCGGATTCCAATTGCTGCAATTTTGTCGTGGGTGATTCCTCGAGGAACCCATACTCCGGATCGACCTTCAACACGCACGGCATTGATGTCGAATTCTTGCAGAACTCCGAGAAGCACACTTTCTAGATTGCGTACGTAACCGACAACATCGATTGGGTCAGGCAAGCGCAAAATTGGGTAACCCACGAGCTGACCAGGCCCGTGCCACGTCAGCTTGCCGCCACGATCAACGTCAACGACAGGGGTTCCATCGCTGGGTCGTTCGTCGTCTTCTGTTCGCTTTCCCGCCGTGTAAACCGGCTCATGCTCGAGAAGTATCAGCGTGTCGGGTCGGGCGCCTGATACGACCTCATCGTGAATTCGACGCTGAAGTTGAAGCCCTTCGTCGTACGGAACGAAGCGCGTGCCGACGTCAACCGTAAGAACCTCCACCACACAAGAAGTCTACGCCCCGCCTGTCCCGCACGTTGGCGACGATGGTGCGTTGTGCACCAACAGCGCAACCTTTCTCGGGCGGTCAACAATTTCGATGCAGAATCCACCAGTGCATCCATTTCAGCGACACATCGGATTCAATCGAACATTTCAATCAGCCCCCGTTGTCCTTCCGTTGCGTCGACAAGCCGGAGCCACGACCGATGAGTCTCGCGTCTTCGATCATTCACGGAACGTTCCTGCCATGGGAGGTGACGCAACCTCGATTCGCGAACAAGTACAAGGCATTGTCTCGTCAACAAAGGCCAGAAAGCTCTGGATGTTCGTGGCTGGCGCGGTGTGTGCGGGCGGCGTCGCGTTCATGCTGTTAACTTCGGGGGGAACGTCGTCATCCCAAACCGCAAGTGTTCAACCACGTCCAATCGAGTCCGGAGCTCCCACCGATTCCGACAAAATAACCGACGGGAATCAACGGGGAGATTTGGGCCCGGATCCTCGTGCCGTGGCCGTTGCCGCGGTGCTAACAGGAGCTACGGGAGTCGGGGTGGCTGAAATGTCTGACGTGTCTGCCGAAGTGGTCAGTCGAAACGGCGACGTGGTCTTGGTTGCGGTTCGTGGCAAAACAGCGGAGAAGACGGAGACCGCGCTCAGCGTCCTTTTGGTCAACGACAAGGGTTCTTGGGTCGTCCGGGAGATTTACTCCGCAAACTCATCAAGCTCCAAAATAGGTTCAGGCACTCCGGTGCCGTGACGGATTGGGGCTAAATTCCAAAATCCGCCTCGAAGGAACCCTGTTCGAGACGTGACTTCATTGCCGTCAAGAACCTCGCAGCGTCGGCGCCATCAATGATTCGGTGGTCGTATGAAAGCGCGAGGTAAACCATCGACCTGATTGCAATGACTTCGTTGCCGTCAACATTCATGACAACGGGACGCTTGGTCACGATACCGGTGCCCAAAATAGCGAGTTGGGGCAGGAACACGACCGGAGTGTCAAATAGGGCTCCGCGGGAGCCGGTGTTCGTCAGTGTGAACGTTCCACCTGCAAGCTCATCCGGCTTTAGCTGGTTGTTTCGGGTCCTGGTTGCCACATCATCGATGGCTGTAGCCCACGATGCAATGTCGAGGCCTCCTGCGTTCTTCACGACGGGCGTAAGGAGACCGCGCTCGGTGTCTACTGCAATGCTCACATTCTCGTGATCGGGATAGTAGATGTTGTCGTCATCCACGTTCGCGTTGATGACGGGGTAAGCCTGCAATGCCTCGGTCGCTGCCTTTGCGAAGAAAGGAAGGAACGTTAGTTTGCGAGAATATTTCGCCTGAAATGCACCTTGTACGTGAGCACGAAGTTGAGCGATGCGGGTGACATCCACCTCAACGACGGTTGTCAGTTGAGCCGTACTCTGCATTGAGATAACAGCTCGTTCAGCAACAACTTTGCGAAGTCGCGACAGAGGAGCAGTCGTGCCGCGCAACGGAGATACTTCGAGGACAACTGCGCCAGACGTTGGAGTGGAGCCAGCGGGCGACGTTGCGTTGAGAATGTCCTCTTTGCGAATTCGGCCACCAATTCCAGTTCCTGAAATAGTGGAGAGGTCAACTCCCTGCTCGTTGGCCAGCTTTCTCACGATCGGAGTGACATATCCTGTTCCCCCTGCGTGTGAGGCGGTTGCTGGTTGCACCGATGAAGCCGGAGCCGGAGCGGGTGCAGGTGCAGGTGCAGGTTCGGGGGCCGGTGCAGGTTCGGGGGCCGGTGCAGGTTCGGGGGCCG
>JBMOEY010000008.1:0-33254 GCA_049314515.1 Microbacteriaceae bacterium | reverse complement strand
GATGTGGTGCTCATGTTGTGGAACGCTCCCAGAAGCTCGGTCCAACGGGTTCGGTGAAGTCGCTTGTTGCGACAAGGTACCCCTCGCTGTCTACCGTGATAGGCAACTGGGGGAGAGGGCGAGCTGCTGGGCCGAAAATGACCTTGCACTCATTTGCGATATCAAATTGTGACTGATGACACGGGCAGAGAAGGTGGTGTGTTTGTTGCTCGTATAGTGCAACGGGACACCCCACGTGGGTACAGATCTTGGAGTACGCAACAATCCCGTCGTACGACCAGGACTCGCGCTCCTTACTCGTCCAATGCAGATCTTCCGGCTTGAGGCGTACGAGCAGAACCGCGGCTTTGGCTTTCGCATCGAGTTTCTCGTGCTCCGGCAGGTCAACGAGCCCCTCCGGAATGACCTGGAAAGCACTACCGATGGTGACGTCGGCTGCCTTGATGGGAGTGCCGGTCGGATCTTGCGTTAGTCGCAAGCCCTTCTTCCACATCGTGTGCTTGAGTTCCGTGTTGGGGTCGACATCCATCGGAGCCAGTCCACGGAAAAGCGCAATCGCGGGCAATGGGAAAGCCACCAAGGAGGCAATCAATCCACCTCGTATGAGCGTTCGGCGACTAAAGCCGGATTCTTCGTCCGCTTCTTTGAAAATCTCGACTGCGCGGGAGCGCGTTGCCGCCGTTCCTCTGACCGGGTGACGTTCGTCCACGCCCTCTTTGTCCGCCATCACGGCCTTGCCCCAGTGCACGGCAGCAATTCCAATCGCAAGCAGCGAGAGCGCGATGCTCAGCCCAACAAATAGCGTGTTGAGGCGAACCGATGAGATGCTTCCGTCTTCGATGGGGTAGAACATGTAGGCAAATATTGCTGACACACTGCCGAGCACGGAGAGCCAGAACATGGCGACGATGAATCGAGCGGCGCGCTTCTTCTTTTTGGGGTCGAGGTCTGTCACGCGCGGGCGATGCGGCGGTAACCCCGGGTTCTCGAACGCGTCAGCGGGTACGACACCTGTTCCTACGACTGCTCCACTCGGTGGTGTCACAGGAACGACGTCGGACGAGCCGTGTTCGTTCGTAGCCATGTTTCTCCTTTAGTGCGAATAAAACGAAAACTCAGTTGGATTTAGCAGTAATCCACACCGTCAGCGCGACGATTCCACCGAGTCCAAAGATCCACAGGAACAGACCCTCTGAAACCGGGCCGAGTGATCCCAACTCCAAGCCGCCTGCCGAGGGATTCTGCTCGTTGTACTGCAAGTACGCGATGATGTTCTTTTTGTCTTCCGGCGTCAGGTTGAGGTCATTGAAGGCGGGCATGTTTTGAGGACCGGTGAGCATTGCCTCGTATACGTGAACAGGAGCAACGCCCTTCAGTACAGGCGCGTACTTGCCTTCTGTCAAGGCGCCACCGGCACCCGCCACGTTGTGGCACATGGCGCAGTTAATCCGGAATAGTTCTCCACCAGCCGCAACGTCCCCACCCGAAATCTGTGATTCCGAAGGAATTGCCGGTCCTGGTGCGAGCGACGCAACATACGCGGCGAGTGCCTTGATTTGAGCGTCTTCGAATTGCACGGGCTTGCTCGGAGCTTGCGGGCCACTTGCTTGCATGGGCATGCGTCCGGTTCCGACCTGGAAGTCGACCGAGGCGGCGCCCACTCCAATTAGGCTCGGACCATTCTGAGTACCTTGCGCCTGTTGTCCGTGGCAGGTCGCACAGTTGGCGGCGAAGAGCTTTTGTCCTTGGTTAATTACCTCAGGGCTACTGAGGTCGACCGATGCCGATGCTGTCGACGCGGTGAACGCCGCGTAGGCACCTCCGGTGGCGAGCAAGCCCACGAGCAACAGGGCTACCGAGGCGACAGGAGACCGCCTCCCGGTCTTGCGATTTTGTCGATTCATGTGTCGTGTCAGTTTCGGTCGGATTTTCAGGAATTGGGATCAGGTTGGACTATCTGAGGACATAGATGACGAGGAAGAGCGCGATCCACACCACGTCGACAAAGTGCCAGTAATACGACACCACGATGGCGCTCGTGGCCTCTTTGTGCCCAAAGCTCTTGACGGCATAAGCGCGCCCGATTACGAGGAGGAATGCGATGAGTCCGCCGGTTACGTGCAAACCGTGGAATCCCGTTGTGAGGTAAAACGCTGTGCCGTAGGCATTTCCGTCGAGAGTGATTCCCTCCGAAACGAGCTGAGAGTACTCAAAAATCTGGCCCGAGACGAAAACTGCTCCGAGAGCGTAGGTGATGTAAAACCACTCAACCATGCCCCATTGTGACGGCTTCCAACCGGTGGAACGTGGCTGCAGTCGTTCCGCGGCGAAAACGCCGAACTGCGCCGTAAAAGATGAGGACACCAAAATAATCGTGTTAGTCAATGAATAGGGAAAATTTAGTTTGGTCGCATCGGCTGCCCACATTTCAGGAGCGGCACCACGAAGCGTGAAATAGATCGCAAACAGTCCCGCGAAGAACATCACCTCACTACCCAGCCAGACGATGGTCCCCACCGCGACTGGGTTGGGTCGGTTCACCATGGGTACGAGCGTGCGCGAGGCAACTGAGGCGTTAGTCACATTCACCATTATGCCGGAACGTGAGGGTCGACGTGGGCGGATGAACCCTCGCCACGCAAGACAAACTACCCTTTACCTATGAGCGAAAACGTGACGTGGCCGACACTGTTGACACAGCTCCTCGAGGGGAACAATTTGTCGATTGCTGAAGCAACGTGGGCCATGGACGAAATGGTCGGCGGCCGGGCGACGCCGTCTCAAATAGCGGCCTTTCTCATTGCTTTGAGGTCGAAAGGCGAAACAGTTGACGAGATTGTCGGCTTTCGTGACGCAGTGCTGCAGCACGCACGCGAGTTGCCGGTAAATTCCCGGGCTTTGGACATCGTCGGGACCGGCGGCGATCGACATCACACGGTCAACGTCTCGACGATGGCCAGTATCGTGGCGGCCGCAGCGGGTGTTCCAGTACTCAAACACGGGAACCGAGCAGCCAGTAGTGCATCCGGGTCATCTGATGTTCTCGGAGAGCTGGGACTGAACCTCGACCTCGATCCGGTGGGCGTTGCGCGAGTCTTTGACGAGGTGGGCATCTCGTTCGCATTCGCGGCACTGTTTCATCCCGGTTTCCGACATGTGGGAGAAACTCGGCGGGAGATTGGAGTTCCCACATTGTTTAATTTCCTGGGTCCGTTGTGCAACCCCGCACGCCCGGAGGCGACCGCTCTCGGATGCGCCCAGCTTGACCGAGTGCCGCTCATGGTGGGAGTGTTTCAAACTCGTGATGCCTCGGCTCTCGTGTTTCGCGGCGACGATGGACTGGATGAACTCACTACGACGGGTCACAGTCATCTGTGGGAAGTAAGTCGCGGTCGCGTGGTGGAACACGATCTCAATCCCGTCGACCTTGGCATTCCACCGGCCACTCTGGGCGATCTTCGCGGAGGGAGCCCGGCGGATAACGCAGAGGTGGTACGACGAGTCATGGCGGGGGAATCGGGTGCCGTCCGCGACATCGTGTTGCTAAACGCAGCAGCTGGTCTCGTTGCCTTCGAACTCGCCGAAAACCCGAGTTCCATCGAAGAACCCATTCTTCAGCGCCTTCAGGTGCAGATGGAGGCCTGCGCCAACGCGATCGACTCCGGCTCTGCGGCAGCCAAGTTAGACGCGTGGGTTACGGCAACTCGAGCCGCCTCCGTTTGAGCACTCAAGCCGCTGCTCGTCAGATACTGGGGGAGTCGTCGTCAACCCAGGCCGAGCTCTTCGACACAGCTTTCGACCACACTCTCATCAGTCGCTCGGACTCTGAGACGCTCATCTCGGGAACCCATCGCGTGTCTTCCTGCCACAACTTTCGGAGTTCATCCCGAGAAGACCAATAGTCGACGGCAAGACCCGCTGCAAACGCTGCGCCCAGTGCTGTTGTTTCGATAATTCGGGGACGAACAACGGGAACGCGAATCACATCGGCTTGAAACTGCATCAAGAGGTTATTGACGACCATTCCGCCATCAACTTTGAGTTCCGTCAACGGGACACCCGTGTCGGCGTTCATGGCGGCAAGTACCTCGGCAGTCTGAAATGCCACTGCTTCGAGCGCAGCTCGAGCAATGTGAGCCTTTGTGACGTATCGGGTCAGCCCGACAATGGCCCCGCGGGCGTTCGCGTCCCAGTGCGGTGCAAACAACCCACTGAACGCGGGAACGACAGCGATTCCACCGTTGTCGCTCACGGACGCCGCGAGAGGTTCGACATCGGACGCTGAGGAGAACAGTTGAAGATTATCGCGTAGCCACTGAATGAGCGACCCCGTCACGGCAATCGATCCTTCCAGCGCGTAATGGGCATCTTCTCCTGACAACTGGTATGCCACTGTCGTAATGAGGCCGTTTTCCGAGACAGTTGGGCGAGTGCCCGTGTTGAGCATGAGGAAGTTGCCCGTGCCGTAGGTGTTCTTTGCCTCTCCCGGTTCAAAAGCGCACTGCCCGAATGTTGCGGCGTGTTGATCGCCCAGGATGCCCGAAACAGGTACCCCGGAAAGTTCGCCTGTGCATACCCCAAAAATGCCTGATGAGGGCATTATCACGGGTAAAAGATCGCGTGGGATGTCGAATGCGCCGAGTAGTTCCTCGTCCCACTCGAGGGTCTCGAGGTTCATGAGCAGCGTGCGTGATGCATTAGTCACATCGGTTGCGTGAACGCCACTCGCTGGGCCCCCCGTGAGATTCCACAGAAGCCAGGTATCAATGGTGCCGAAAAGAAGTTCGCCGCCCGAGGCCTGCGCGCGAGCATCCGGAATGTTTTCCAGAATCCAACGCAGCTTGGTCGCAGCGAAATACGTCGACACCGGAAGCCCGGTTTTTGTCGTGATGCGCGCGTGGTCATGGTGTTGCAAAACATCGGCGACGATGTCGGTGGTCCGCGTATCCTGCCAGACGATTGCGTTGTACAGAGGCTCGCCGGTCTTTCGATTCCAGACCACGGTGGTTTCGCGTTGATTAGTGATCCCCACAGCTGCGATGTTTGCTGATGTAATGCCCGCGTCAGCCAGTGCGAGCCCAATTACCTCGCGTGTGTTCGCCCAGATTTCTGCGGGGTCATGCTCGACCCATCCTGCGCGCGGAAAGATCTGTGTCGTTTCCTTCTGCCCGACGCCCACTTTGTTTCCGCCGTGGTCAAAAACGATGGCTCGGGTGCTCGTGGTTCCGTTGTCGATCGCGAGAACGTAGTCAGTCATGGAGTCACGTTATCGATTTGCGGGGTGCGGCGGCACCTGCGAACGCGACAAACATTGCGAGGAGACCCACGAGGACGAAGAACATATTCAACAGTCCCCACGACTGTCCGAGAAAACCAAGCGACGGGGGCCCAACCAGAAACGCGACATATCCGAATGACGCCACGATCGAGACCCGACGAGATGATCCGTCGGCGTTTCCATCGGAGGCTGCTGACAGCAGCACGGGAAAACCGAGCGCCACCCCAGCGCCCCACAGCGCTGCTCCGATCAGGGCAATCGCGTAGACATGGGAAAAAATAATCAGCAACAACCCAGCAATCCCGGCAACGGCAAACACTCGCAAGACAACGACACGACCAAAACGGTCAATCATGACCCCGCCCGCAAAGCGAACGATGGTCATGGCCGCCATCATGACAGCGAAGGCAATGGATGCGCGCACCGGATCCGTTAGGTAGTCATCGACCATCGAGAGCGTCAACCAATCGAGACCGGCACCTTCGGTGATAATGACACAGAGAATCGCGAGGCCGAGAAAGATAATTCGCGGATCTCGCCACGGGGCGGGGGCATGTACTTCGCTCGATTGCGATTTCGCGTCCACTTCTCGCCCCGTTTCGGAGGGTAAGAGCCGAATTGTGGTCCACGCCACGACTGCCACGATGAGGCACAACGCATAGATTTGAATAGGAAGGGGAACCCCGATTGCGATGGCAATCGTTCCAACTCCGGCACCCGCGAGTGTGCCGATCGAGTAGGCGCCGTGGAGGGGCGGCATGAGGCTGCGTTGGAGACGCTTTTCCATATCTGTGCCTTCGACGTTGATGGCCACATCACCGAGGCCGTATCCGAGCCCGGAAATTACGGCGCTGAGGGAGACGAGGAGAACGCTTCCGATGGCGACACCACTTGCTTGCCCGACATAACCGACGAACACCAAGTTAAGTCCCAGTAGCGACCCTGCCCGGGCACCGAATTTCGCCACGAATCGACCGGAGAGAAGAATTCCGGTCATGGCCCCGACGGCACCCGCGAAGAGGACGAGACCAAGTTGTGCCGTTGTGATGTGCAGGGCCGAACGCACCTCGGGCAATCTCACCACCCACGATGAACCGACCATGCCGAAGACAAAGAAATAGCCAAAGAGAGTGAACATCTCTGCCCGGACAGATTTCGTGACGCCCTCCGGGCTCTCGGTAATTTTAGAACTCATCGATTTCACGCTGCGCGATAACTTGCACGACGTCCACTACGTCCGTCGAGGTCGTTTCAGATTGCGCCCCGCGGCGGGGTAGTGGGGCAGTGGCTGGACTCGAGAAGATGGTCCCGACGAAAAGTGCAACCGGAACACTGAAGGCTCCGAGCAAACCGACGACTTGCCCGAGGGCGCCAAGGGCCGGTCCTGCCGCAAGATTGGCCGTTTGCACCGTCATCACCATGGCGTTGACACGCGGGGGAGCCATTCGCGGGTCGTCGCTCAGCGCGGAAACGGCAATGGGGAAACCGAGGGAACAACCTAAGCCCCAGAGCAGGGCTCCCAGGTACGCCATGTGTACAACGCTGTTGGCCATCACAATCAGGATGCCCACGCACGCGATTACGGCAATGATGACGGTTGTTCGCACCCGGCCCAGGCGATCAAGCGCATATCCACCGACGAAGCGTCCGATTGTCATGGCAATCGCGAAAAACATGAACGCAAGTGCAGCGTTTGCCTCATTGATACCTGTGTCAACCAAAGCAATGGGGAGCCACGTAGCGGCAACGCTTTCGCCGACCACAAACGTCACACAGATAAAAGCAATGGTGAGCGTGCGCCTCTCGCGCCAAACGTTGCGCCATTCCGATTTCGATGGCACCTGACGCAATTCGGCGGTGGACATCTCTTTTTGATGCGTCAGGCTGTCCGTAAGGGGTAGGCCGTATGACGCCCAAAAACCGCACACGGCGACGAGGATTCCGATGGCGAGAAATTGCACCGCGACGGAGATGCCGAGGCTAATCACGAGCGCCCCGATGCCAGCTCCGACGAGCATGCCGAGCGAAAACATGCCGTGCAGCCTCGGCAGAATACTTCGCGGGGATGCATGCTCGAGGTGTGCCCCCTGGAGATTATTCGAAAGGCCACCAACGCTGGCGCTAAAGCCGACGAAAAAAATCATGACCGAACTGATCAGCACGTCACCGGCGGTCGAGGCGTAACCCAAATAGATGTAGGCCCCACTGATGGAAATGTATGTAACGCGAACAGTGTTTCGCGCGCCAATCCATTCGACGACACGCACACCAACGTAGGTGCCCAATATCGAGCCGACACCCATGACGGTCACGAAAATGCCCATGTGGAATGTTGTGAGACCGAGAGCGGATTGGACCTCGGGCGAGCGACTCACCCAGCTGGAGAAAAACAAACCGTGTAAGAGAAACAGAATCATCAGGCAGACGAGCCACCGTCTGTGTGACGGGGTGGCTTGGGTGACCTGTGCATTCATGACTATTCAAGGCTAGTCGTGGACAGACACCCCGGGTGCTGAGCGAGGGGAGGACTCTTAATCTGCCGAAAAAACATAACCTGACATAATGTGCATTATCGGATATGTAAGACAGGATAGACTCCTGCCATCGTTCTTCACGTTTGAGTCCCGACAGTATTGTTGCCGTGTTTCGCTCGGGTCACGAAACCTCTAGAACGGAATCTACTCAATGTCCAGAGTTCAGAGTCCAGAGTGTGGAAAGGTATTTTGATGGCGCTCCAAATCCCTGCAAATGCGGCCCTGGTCATGATCGACGTCCAACGCGGATTTGATCGAGCTGATCGCTGGGGTCGGCGAGATAACCCTGGCGCGGAGGTCAACATGATGGCGCTTCAGAAATCTTGGCTGGAATCTTCACGTCCGCTAGTCGTAGTTCAGCACGACAGCAAAGAACCCGGTAGCACGCTTTCTCCTGCTGACCCGGGAAATGCACTGAAAGATTTTGTCGACCTGACTGCCGCCGCCCTGCATGTGCGCAAGAGCGTCAATAGCGCCTTTTACGGCACACCCGACCTAGAGGAATGGCTTCGCGCGAACAAGATTGACACGATGGTCATTTGCGGCATAACGACAAATCACTGTTGCGAGACAACTGCCCGCATGGCCGGCAATCTGGGGTTCACCGTATATTTCGTTGCTGATGCGACGCATACGTTCGACCAAACTGCGTCGAACGGCATGTCTTTGACTGCGGAGGAATTGACGAAGGCAACGATTGTGAGCCTTGACGCGGGTGAATTTGCCACTGTTGTCACGACAAATGACGTCGTGACAAGTGCCTCACTCTAGACTCTTATTCCGTTGGGGCGACAAGTCGTCGCCGCTCTGATTATCAAGGGAATCATCAATGTCACAGTCTGACGTTCAATCATTCGCGTTCTACGGCGACGACGCAGAATCCGCAAAGTCCGTTGCGCGAGTTTTGCAAACTGGCCTTTTCATAGGCGCTCTCGTAGCGATCGTTGCCGGTGGGGCTATTCTTGCGTGGCCCGGTGGCTCATCCACTGTGATCGCGATTATTTTTGGCCTGTACTTCCTCATTCGTGGATTTGTTCGTGTCGCAGTGGGCATCTTTGGACCTGGCCTCACGGGCGGGGGTCGCGCCGTTAGCATCGTCATCGGTATCTTGCTGGTTGTCGTCGGTGTGTTTGCCTTCAAGTCCCCTGCCGGGATTCTCGAGCTCTTGGGCATCCTCATTGGAATCATGTGGATTATCGACGGCATCGCGACTCTCGTCGAATCAGGTCGCGGCTCGTCTCGAGGTATCGCGATCACGCTCGGAATCATTAGCCTGATTGCTGGCGTGGCCGTGTTGTTTGTCCCCGCCACCGCAGTAGAAGTTCTTATCGTGCTCGGCGGAGTGTTCCTCGTCGTTATCGGCGTGGCCCAGGCAATCGGTGCATTCACGATCGGTCGCATGGCCAAGCGAGGGCAAATCTAACGATCACGAATTGTCACTTGACGACTAATGGAGGGGTGCACGCACGTGCGCCCCTCCACTTTTGTGGGCTACTGTCCGAGTTGAGCGCGAATTATTGAGGTGAGATCGAGCGGCGCAAACGGTTCACTTGTCCCCTCCAGGTCAGCAAGGCTCCACCAGCGGATGTCAGAGATATCCACGTGCTCGTTGGCCATCCAGTTATCTCGAACGGGCATGAAGCGGTTCGTTCGCGTCACAAAGAACTCGGTGTACGTCGTTTGGCTCGAACCATCCGCAAAATGGCTCTCCCCCGTCATCGTCCAAACAGGGTTGCCAAGGTCGTCCACGACAAGACCTGTTTCCTCGAACAACTCACGCACGGCACCCTCGTGATGTGACTCGTGATCCTCTACTCCCCCACCCGGTGTGAGCCAACGCACTACAGGTTTAGCAAGAGACGGACTCGCGGTGAGCAACAGGAGCAACGCGTCGTGTTCGTCAAAGAGCAGGATTCGCGAAACGCGTCGATGCGGAGGTCGCACGGTAGCGTTTCAGGCGGTGAAGTCGCTCGTATCGCCGACAAGTCGGGTGTTGTCAGCGGGTATGGGATCCACGGCAGCCGAAACGATTTCGGCAGCAAATTCGCTGACGTTGTAAAGCTTTCCAGCAGCCTGCTTGCGGGCGTCGATCGCACCCGGATTCGCACGCTCGAGGAGTGTGGCCGTGATGGTCCCTTCGATCATGTCGCCCGAGACGACGACGAATCCGATGTTGCGCTCCGCTAGCGTCGGAATCAGCTCGCGCAGCGCGTCCTCGCCGGCACGCTTAGACAATGCGACGGGTTCGTATTCGGGCATTGTCGGCGTTGTGTGGATAAAGTGCGCCTGATGACTGGTGACAAAAACGACTCGTGCTCCGTCGACGAGCACAGACAAAGCTTCCTTGAGTAGATTGACCTGAGAGTCGCGGTTGAGGCGCATGGCGTAATCGTTACCCATGCCGGCTTCCATTCCTCCAGAGGCGTTCATCACCAGAATGTCGAGTCCACCAAGTTGACGTTTTGCTTCGGCGAACATGTGAGCGACGGATTCCGGATCGGTGAGGTCGGCACCGACCGCGATTGCCGTGCCTCCCCGTTCGCGGATCCCCTCCACAATCTTTTGCGCGCGTGCTTCCTTGTTCCTAAAATTCACGACCACCGCGGCACCCGCCTCAGCAAAATACCCGACTGTATCCGCGCCGATTCCCCGGGATGATCCGGTGACGAGGGCGCGTTTACCTGCGAGTGATCCGGGTGCAAGAGGGTTTGACACGAGTGCTCCGTTCAGCGGTGAGTTCTTCACGAGTCTTTACACAGACGCTCCGACACTACCAATCGGGCGCATAAAGTGGGGTATCTTCGGCTGGTGACACCTCGCCGCGACTTCTTCCCATCTCAACGCATGACCGTCCTTGCCCACCGCGGGCTCGCGGTCGATGCTCCAGAAAATTCTCTCGCGGCCTTTCAGTCGGCTTGTGATGCGGGAGCGGACATTCTGGAGTGTGATGTTCGCGCAACGAAAGACGGTGTTGCGGTCATGGCTCACGATGAAACCCTTCATCGAGTATTCGGTGACGACCGCAGAGTTGCCGATGTTAGCTATGCCGAACTCCGCCTCGTTGGCAGTCGACCCGAGACGAGTGTCATTAGCGTGACGGATGCTCTGCGCGCGTTGCCCGATGCGAAATTCAACATCGACGTCAAATCCACCGATGTGATTGATCCGCTCGTTCGTGCAATCACTGAGTGCAGCGCCCAGAATCGCGTGCTCATCACCTCGTTTAGTGGCGCACGTCGACGACGCACACTCTCCTTAATACCCGAGGTGGCGACCAGCGCCTCAGCGGACGTTGTGCTGGCGGTTGTGATTCTCTGCGCACTTGGCATGCCATTCGTTGCACGATGGGCATTTCGTCGAACTCGCGTTCTTCAGATTCCCACGTCCGTGCTCAGAATAAATGTCACCTCGCCTCGTATGATCAATCGCTTTCATCGCGCCGGATTCATTGCGCACTTTTGGACAATCAACACGGTCGAACAAATGCGTCTGCTCGCCCAGTCAGGCGCTGACGGCCTGGTGACCGACAAATGTGACCTTGCGGTGGCAACGTTTCGCCAAGGGTGAACACGTTCAGGGAAGGTTCAGGGGTTAGCCGTACGTTGTCATCAATGCACGCCCGCTCGTGCCGTTAGACAAAAAGGAGAAACCCGTGAAATACGACTCGTTGAGGGGCTCGGGGCTCGGTACACACAGTCTGGAAACAGATCGCGGCATTGAATACTCGGCGCGTAAAGACGTCGTCTACGACTGCGCGGCATGCGGAGCGGCAACAACGTTGACTTTTTCGGCCGATGCGGAAGAACCTTTTGAGTGGGAGTGCTCGCATTGTGCCAGCGTCGCAACATTACGCGGAGGCACGGCGCCCCATCCGGATACAACCAAGGTCGTCAAAGAGGCAAAGACTCCGTTTGAGATGTTGCTCGAGCGTCGGAGTCGTGACGAATTGGAAGTAATTCTCAGTGAGCGTTTGGCATTTCTTCGGGAACGTCGAGGGGCTGGCCTCGAAGACCTCGCCGATAGAACCAACCCGTTTTCGGGATTGCCATGCCACCACGACAAGACCGGAGAGTGCGAACGCACAAATCAGTAATTCCACGGAACGGCCGATGAGAACGGCGGGCGTTACCGTCGTTGACAATGTGACGTCGGCAATGAGATAACCCGGTCGGTACGGCTGAAGTTCTGATTGTGTTGTGCCGTCGGCAACAAGAACTGCCGTCATCCCTACTGTTGAATCGTTGATGACGGTTCTGCCCGTCTCCATCGCCGTGAGACGCGCGATGGCAAGCTGTTGCAGGTTTTCATCTGTCGTCCCGAAATCTGCATTATTGGTTTGGGCAAAAATAACTTGAGCTCCGCGGTCGACCATGCGTGTCGTGAGCGTGTTGTCGGTGATGTCGAAACAAATGGATATGCCTACCGGCACTCCTGCGACGGTGACAACATTCGATTTTGCTCCGAACGAGTAATCCCGACCCACCAGGTCTACGAGGTCAGGAACGAGCGCACGAAAGAATGCCCGATTCGGCATGTACTCGGCGAACGGGACCGGCCGCATCTTGTCGTACTGACCCAGCACTCCTTGCCCGTGCATCCACACCAAAGACGAATTGAAGAACTCGTCGTTGCGAGGATTAGTGATCGTTCCCGTCACCACGGGTGCATCGAACGTTCGGCTTACTTCGCTCAGTGTTGCGGCAGCCACGGGTGACCGAAGCGGATCGATATCGGCCGCATTCTCGGGCCAGACAATAGCGTCGATATGGCTCGCCCGCGGGTCACTCTGTGCTTCCAGTGTTGCAGACACGTGATCAGCGAGGATGTCTCCGGGCTCATGCTGGGCGAAAAGTCCGGCATTTGAATTTCCTTGAGCGACTAGGAGTCTCATTGTGCCCACCGAGTTGGTGCCGAACACTGGCAGGAGAGCGAGCCCCACGACGATGGCACCCCACATCACCATGGCTCGCCGTCGGGGCGAAACGAGAATCGCAACGCCGAGAGCGGTGACGAAAGCAATCAGGAACGACACCCCCGCAGTGCCAACCCAGCTGACGGCATGCCCAAATGGTGACTGTGCCTGAGAGTAGGCCAACCGCGCCCATGAGAATCCGCCATAGGGCCACGAGGAAGCGAGGGTTTCGCGTGCACTCCAGACAGCCGCGATGAGTGCGGGTACTAGTGCGTAACGCAACCACGCGGATCCAAACGCGTCACTCCACCGATAAATGACAGCGATGACGCCGCATGAGAGACCGACCCAGAGGGTCATCAATGTGCATAATGCGAGCCACGGAATCGGGCCAAGGTACAGGGTGAGCCAAAAAATGAGCGAACCCCACAGCGTTGCGCCGGCGACGAAGCCCACCAGTACGCCTGTCCAAAAGCCTCGTCCCCGAAGGGAAAAAAGAATGAGCGCCAAGCCAAGAAATGCGAAGGGCCAAATCCCGGGGGCAGGAAAAGATGTTCGAAGTAGTAATCCCCCGGCGCACGCGACAACGACTGCAACCCACAGTGGTGCAGGATTCTTGATCATCCGCTGAGACCCACTGTCGAATAGGCGACGATTCCCCGGCGAACCGCTTCCAGTGCACTCCTCGCTGTTTTTGCCAGCTGGGCATCGGCCACACCAAGAAGCTGGTCGAGCAGGTCAATCGTCTGTTTTGACCACCTCACGAAGTCCCCCGCGGGCATGTCGGCGTCGAACAGTACATCATCTAATCGTCCGCCATTCGCCCACCGGTGCATTGCCTGTGCGAGGCCAGTTGCCAGCGGATTTGTGCCAGGTAAGCGATGGTGGTGTTCAAGGTCATCCAATTCCGCCCAAATTTTCGCGGTCGCTTCGAGAGCCGAACGGAATGCTCCGTGCGGAAGGCGGCGCTCATTGATATTTCCCTCGTCTCGCCGAGGCTCGAACACGATTGCACATGCGAGAGCAGCCAAACCGGCCGGGTCAATGCCGGTCCATGCTCCAGTTCTCAGGCACTGCGCAACAAGGAGATCTCGCTCCCCATAAATACGTGCCAGTCGATCACCGGTCGGTGTCACGGCCAAATCCGTACCACTGGGGTCGCGTTCCAGATATCCCGTATCAAGGAGGACTTCACAGACTCGATCGAAAACCCGTGCCACAGCTCCCGTTCGAGATTCAATTTGAGAAATCAGCTGGTCTGTTTGGCGACGAAGTTTCCACCACCGTTCGCCCCACCGGGCGTGTTGCTCTCGTTCGGGACAAGTGTGACATGCATGGGAACGCAACCGTTGGCGCAATCGAGCAAGCTCCTGGTTGCGCTTGTCACGTGCGGCTCGTGATTGAGACTCAAATCCACGACCAGACTTCTCGAGTTGTGTGAGCTCGTGGCGCACTTGGGCATACGCGGTAAAGTCACCGAGATGACAGGTCATGGGTTTCGCCATCCCCTGCAGTGATTCCTCTTGTTGAGCGACCTTTCGCGCCAAGTCGACCACAGCGCGGTCGGCCTGGAATTGAGCGAACGAAGACTCGAGAATCTCCCGAGTACGGGACCGACCGAATTGTGTGATCAGATTGACCGCCATGTTGTAGGTCGGACGAAAGCTTGAGTTCAGCGGATACGTTCGCCGGCTTGCGAGATTTGCGACGGACTGAGGTTCCAAGGCCCCTGACCACTGAATGACAGCGTGACCCTCAACGTCGATACCACGTCGCCCGGCTCGACCGGTGAGTTGCGTGTACTCCCCCGGCGTCAGCGGAACTCGAGCTTCACCGTTGAATTTGTCGAGCTTCTCCAATACGACGGAACGAGCTGGCATGTTGATGCCGAGTGCAAGGGTTTCGGTAGCAAAGACAACTTTGACGAGCTTTCGTTGAAACAACTCCTCAACGACTTCCTTGAACGCCGGGAGGAGTCCGGCGTGGTGGGCGGCGACACCGCGTTCGAGACCCTCGAGCCATTGCCAATAACCAAGCACGGCGAGGTCTTCATCGAGGAGTGTTCGGCAACGCTCATCCACGATTTGTCGGATTTCTTCCCGTTCCTCCGTATCCGTCAGCCGTATGCCCGCGCGAACGACTTGGGAGACTGCCTGATCGCACCCATTTCGACTAAAGACAAAGAAAATTGCTGGAAGCAGATTCTTCTCGTCGAGCATGTCGATGACTGCAGGGCGATCCATTCGAGACCCTCCGTTGGCATCAAAACGTTGACCGCTAGGCAACGACGGGGTGCTCTCGCTGGATCCTCGGCGCCCGCGCTGTGGTTGTGACCGGGTGCCGCCTTTGCTGTTGTGTGAGTAGCGGTAATGAGGCGCACGAGCATGTGCCGAGGCAATTCGGGTCAATTCAGGGTTCACCCGATGCGTCGCTGCGGCCCCGGCGCTGTCAAAGAGATCGACGAACTTGGAACCGATAAGAACGTGCTGGTCCAAAGGAACCGGGCGGTCTTCGGAGACCACGATGTCAGTGTCGCCGCGCACAGCCATGAGCCAATCACCGAACTCCTCCGCGTTGGAGACCGTTGCGCTCAACGAGATCATTCGGACATCGCGAGGCAGATGAATGATGACTTCTTCCCACACCGCTCCACGAAAACGATCGGCGAGGTAGTGCACCTCGTCCATAACAACGAACGAGAGGTCTGCTAGAAGATCGCTATCTGCATAGAGCATGTTCCGGAGCACCTCAGTCGTCATCACGACGATGCGTGCGGTGGCATTGACATTGGTGTCACCGGTCAAGAGTCCAACGTTTTCAGGTCCCCACTCGGCCGCCAACTCATTGAACTTTTGGTTACTCAACGCCTTCATGGGCGTCGTGTAGAAAACCTTGCCTTTGGATGTACCCATCGCCAAGTGCACCGCGAATTCTGCGACGACAGTTTTGCCCGCACCGGTTGGTGCAGCGACGAGAACGCTCCTGCCACGCTCCAGGATCTCGCACGAGGCTATTTGAAAAGCATCCAGTTCATAGTCACGAGCGGTCCGGAAGGATTCGAGTAATGGATGCGCGGACTTGGCCCGCGACGCCGCGTAACGCTCTGCCGGGGAGGGTCGCTTCGAGTCACTCATGCGGGAAGTTCACTTGCCGCGCTCGAAACGAGTGAATCGTTTCGTCGCTGCGCTCGTCGGTCGTGTCCCCACGCAATGGCCGCGGCAAGGAAATAGAGGCCGACCATTGGAATCGCGAGGAGGAACATCGAGAGGACGTCTGCCGCAGGAGTCGCGATGGCGGTGAAAAGTGTGATGAGCAAAATTGCAAGTCGCCAGCCTTTAATGATCGCTTTGGCGCTGAGGACCCCGGCAAAATTGAGCAGCACGAGAAATACCGGCAAAACGAATGCAACACCAACAACCACGGTCAACTTGAGAACAAAATCAAAGTAGGTCTTCGCCGTGATGATTGTTGAATCATCCGAGGGCGCAAATGACGTCATGAGCTCGACGATGTGCGGAAATACGAACCAACCCGCGAAACATCCGGCAACAAATAGCGGAATAGCGCAGAAGAAGAATCCGAGAACGAATCGGACTTCCCGTCGTGTCATGCCCGGGACGAAGAATGCCCATACTTGGTAAAGCCATACTGGACTTGCAACGATGAGCCCGATGGTGAGAGCAATTTGCATCCTTAGATCAAAAGCGCTGGAGATGCTGTCGTAGTTGAGGGTCGCGACACGACCCTGATTTGCTGCCACATCGAAAATTGGCTGACGAATTGCCGCGAGAAGGTAATCGGAGAGAAACCACCCCGCAACCATGCCAACAGCAATTGCAATGGCTGAAATGTAAACGCGCTTCCGAAGCTCAACAAGATGCTCACCGAGCGACATTTTCCCCGTGCGGGCTTGTGTCTTTCGCGACGTGGATTTGGCCGACACGACTCTAGGTAGTGGGTTTTGTGGGCTTATCGCTACTGGAAGTCGTCGCCTCTGACTTCGAAGAACCCGGCTTCGGCTCGGATCCGTCATCGTCTTTCATCGCCTTCACCTCGGAACGGAAAATCCGCATTGACTGCCCCAGGCTGCGAGCAAGCCCGGGCAACTTGGGAGCGCCAAAAATGAGCAGCACAACGAGGATGAGGATGAGCAAGTGCCAACCATTGAGGTTTGAAAGCATCGGTTTTCCTTACGTCGTGGCGAGTGTAACCTCGGGGTCCATCAATAGAAAGTCTAACGCTTCGTGCTGGTTCGCCTCTTCGGGCTCGGATAGGCGGAGAGAGCCTCATTTACCCACGAGGAAACGGCACGTACTGCCTCGGGCGGACTTATGACACGGACGTTTCCGGGAATTGAGGCGACCACTCGAGCCAAGCTCCGTAGGGAACCTATCGTGACGCCGACGCGCGCAACTCCAGCACTGGCTCCCGCCAGGTTACGTGGCGAGAACTCGTTGATGAGCCGCACCGTATTGGCTGGCATCTCTAACACGACGTCGTAGAGTCCGGTTGCAGGCGGGTCAAATAGTTCATCACCGAGATCGTCGGGTGAGACCTTTGTTGTTCGCCGTCGTCGCAGAGGCGTGGCCTCGACAATTCGATCTATTCGAAATGTCATCACATCCTTGCGCGAGTGGCAGTACGCGCGCACGTACCAAGAGCTCGCAACGAGATCGATGCGAAGTGGTTCGATAATCCGCTTCGACCGAACGAGGTCCGCATTCTGGTAAACGATCTCAACCTGAGTCGCTGTCTCCACAGCTGATCTGACCACATCAATGTGGGGCGGCATCGGTGGCGGCTCAATTTCGATCGTATTCGCCGACGGAATCATCGCCCCAGCAGCCAACTTATCTCGAAGGGATTTGATCGATCGACGATCGGAGGGGCCGGCAAGGGCCTCGATGTATCGCAGGCCAGCGATGAGGGTTGCCGCTTCTCTCGCGGTGAGTCGAGGAGCTCGCGTGAGTTCTACGTGGTTCGTGACACGGACGATCCGATCTTTGAGGAACATGTCCCAGTCAATGTCGAACAAGTCGTAAGGCATGTACATGCCGTCCGGTCCTGGCAGTCCTGACACCGCCATGACACGGATCAGTTCATCCGCGGTCGAAATAGAAATCTTGAAGTCTCTCGCCAATCGAGAAATCTCCACACCGTCTCGTTTACTCAGCAGATACGGGGGGATGCTCAACAGCAGCCTCACGCGGTCAGCAGCGTCGCGGGCTGGGTTGATTTCTTTCCGTGACCGACGCGTTAGTTGCGGCTCCACATCGGGACGTGCGACGAATGCGTCGGAGTCGAAGGCATCGTTTGGGGACTTACTCATTTTGCCGCCTTGTGCGCATCTGCGACGGCTTTCAAGCGCGACGTCACGGCATCAATCAATGATTGAGGACTACTCACGCGAACTTCGGGACCGTAACCCGCCAGCTCATCGGCGAGGAGTCCTTCATCCGAGTAACGCACATAGATTGTGCCCGTGTCCGCCAGGAAGCCGTGTTTGACAGTCAACCTCAAGCGCGCATCCGAGCCTGGAGCCAAGTGAATGGTTGCTTCGTGTTGCTTTTCGAGTTCCTCCAGCTCACGCTGTAGTCGAGCGGCATAGTCCTCAACTGGGCGCTCGTGAGAAATTGACTCGTCGATAGTGGGTTCCGTGGTCATGCGGTCGAGCAGGAACGTGCGCTCACCGGATGCCAGTAAGTCGAACGCCAACATGTACCAGTGACCCTTCCAAAACAGCAATGCGAGAGGAGCCGCCATGCGTGCTCGAGGAAGATCATCGCCGGGTTTGAAGTATTGAAAGTGCAGTGCACCATTTGACGTCATCGCCTCGTTGACGATGCCAACAATGCGACCTCCCGTCGAGATCTGAGGAGACACACCGACGAGCGAGTCATCCGCATCGACGCCAAGTGCCGTCAACTTCATAAGTCCGTTTCGAGCTTCTGCCATGAGACTTCGCTCTTGCCATGCTCGACCTGCGAGGCTCAGAATCGTCATTTCGTCGGGTGTAATTCGCATTGTTTCCGGTAAGTCGTAATCCCGATGACTAATGAAGTATCGCTGATTGTGCGTCGTTCCAGCCTCACCAACAGGTTCGAGGATCTCGATGTTGACGCCCATGTCGCGAATCTCGCCCTTGTCGCGCTCGAATTTGCGCTCCAACGCCTCCAGATTCTTTCCCGTCGAGAACTCCGACGCGTATCCGTGAACAGTCGACAGTATCTGTTGTTTGGTGAGCCCATCACGCGAAGCGACGAGCGCCAAAATCAAGCTAAAGATGCGCTCGTCCTTGGTCACCTGAGCGGCCACGATTCTCCTCACCCCGACAGACTCGCTCACGACTGAATTCTTCGCGCGGGCCCCTTGTGACGAGTCTACGGTGTCTCTCTCAAACGAGAACTCTCGACTCGGCTTTGAGAAAAACCCATCGAACTATCTCATTTCAGCGCAACGCGAGGCACCGCGCATCGTCTGAGCTTGAGGCCGAGCGCATACGTTTTTAGTTCTTCGTGCCCAAAATGTCGATCACAAAAAAGAGCGTCGAGTCGGCGGTGATACTCGAGCCGCTCGGAGGATTGGATCCGTATCCCTGGTCTGGTGGGATGATGACGGCTACTTGCGAGCCGACCGTTTGCCCAACGAGAGCGTCATGGAACCCCTGTATTACACCATTCACGTTGAACGTCGCAGTTGATCCGCGCGTCCAGCTTGAGTCAAAGACCTCGCCGGTTTGCCAAATAAAACCTGAATACTGCAAGGTTACGTCCGAATTATCGCCCACCACGGCACCGTTGCCCTTTTTGAGTACGGCAATTTTTGTTTCCGTGGGAGGCTCGCTCGATGGCATCGTAACGCCCGGTTGACCCGTCGCTGGGTCGAGCACGACAGATGGGAATCCGTCCGGTGCGGGCTGGTCTACGCCGGACGCACGCGTGGGAAGTGCCGAGACAATATCGGCTACGATCACTAGCGAAGAGTTGGGTCCGACGCCAAGCTGCGAGTTTCCGGCCTCACCGAAGGCATCTCCGGGTGACGTCACCACGAGAACACGTGAACCGATTGGAAGACATTGAACGGCCTTAACGATGCCCGGTAGCGCACCGGTCTGGCCCGCGTCGACACTGAGTTTGTTCGACACCGTCAGGTACGTCTGACCGTCGTAGGGAGTGTCGGCCAAACTCGTTCCCGTTGTGCCGTCATAGGCCGAAAAATTAATGGATACGTCTTGCCCAACCTCAACTGATGGACCTGTGCCAGTCACGAGGACCTCGCGCTGCGTTTCATTCGCTTTGAGCGGAGTGGCGAATGTCACGGTCGGTTTGACATCGAATCCACCCGTCACCGTGACGGCGGAGGTTGCGTCACCTGGCTGAGCCACCTGCGAACAGTCGCTTCCCGCCGCAGTATTTGATGCGGACGAGCAACCCGCCAGTCCAACGATGAGAGCGGCTGTTCCCGCCACGGCTAGAAGCTTGCGCACGATGTTCTCGATTCACTGTCAGTTGGGGAAAAGCGACGTAATGTCGCGGGGAAAAGTTCGTGTCGAGTCTAGCGAGACTCATCGTGTGAATCCGCTGACAGGCGCGCCCCATCCTGAGCGGTTCTCAGTCGCTTGCGGAGGACCTTGTCGCTGACCTGTCGCTCAGCGAGGGCTCCTGGCGTCCATACTTCGACGTCTTCGTCACCGAAGTCAGACTTTGATGCACGACGTTTCAATTCGGGTAATTCTGAACCGGGGGCAAGGAGGCGGGCTGTCATGAGGAAACCGGTGTGACCGACCATTCGATGTTCGGGACGCACCGCGAGTCCTTCGACGTGCCAGCCACGAATCATGGTTTCGCTCGAGACCGGATGGGTAAATCGTTCGCTTGCCCGAAAGGCCTCGACCGTGCGGGAGAGCTGTGTCACCGTGGCCACATAACAGAGCACTACCCCACCGGGTACGAGTGAGTTGATTACGGCATCGACGCACTCCCACGGAGCTAGCATGTCCAGAATCACGCGATCTGCGGTCGCCGCGGGAACGATCTCGGGAAGGGCGACCTGGAGGTCCCCCACGGTAATCGTCCAATTGTCTGGTGGAGAGCCAAAATACGTCACGCCGTTGGCTGCCGCCACGTCAGCAAATTCTTGACGTCGCTCGAAACTAAAAAGGTGCCCCGTTGGTCCGATAGCCCGCAGAATCCACAGGGACAGAGCGCCAGATCCGACACCAGCTTCGATAACACGCGCGCCGGGATAGAGATCTGCTTGACCGAGAATTGCCTGGGCATCCTTCGGGTAGATGATCGCAGCCCCGCGCGGCATTCCCATGACGAAGTCGGAAAGCAGGGGTCGCAAAAGTAGGTGCGGCACCCCGGAATCGTTCCCAATCACAGAACCATCAGCCAGTCCGACAATGCTCTCGTGGGCAATTCCACCTCGGTGAGTATGGAAAACCTTCCCTGCCTCAAGTGTGATGGTGTTCATTTTTCCCTTAGGGCCGGTGATTTGAACGCGATCACCCCATCGGAACGGACCCGTGCTATAGCGCGCAAGATTTGAGCTCATGACCGTGCGCCAATCACGCGACGAAACGTCTGCAGAACGTCGCCATATGATTTTTCTGCAAGGGATTCCCAGAATTCGTCGGCTGCCGTCATCGAGATATCGACCAAATTTGGCAGCCCGATGGTCACCGCACCCGCGCTGTGCGCTGAAGCGACGCCCGAAGGGGAATCTTCAAAAGCAACACATTTCCGCACATCCACGCCAAGTCGACGGGCCCCCTCGAGGTAACTCTCCGGGTGTGGCTTTGATTGCGCTACTTGGTCTCCGGACACAATTGTCGCCAGTGGTTGTCGTGGAACGAGCGACGCAACGAGCGAGGCCATTCGGTTCATTGACATCGTCACCAGACCTTGTGGAATTCCGGCATCAGAGATGGCGTGCATGAGGGCTACTGCTCCCGGGCGCCACGGCACAGATTCAGACAGCATCGACATGACGTTATCGGTCAAGGTAGCGATAATTTCGTCCGACTCGAGGTTCACTCCGGCGTGCTGTAAGACGGCGGCTGACTCCGGCAGTCCTTTGCCCACCAAATTCAGGCCGTCTTGATGGCTCCAGTGTCCCCCAAACTTCTCGACAAGGGCAATCTCCGAAGCGACCCAGTATGGCTCCGAGTCAATCAGAGTGCCGTCCATATCCCACAGAATCGCCTGGGGTGCTGAGGCAGAAGTATCGGAGGAGACCATGAGGCACAAGTCTATTCGGGGCGGAGACACCGTAATGTTGAGATAGGTAATCGTCAGGGAACACTCTTCCTGACACATTGATCAGAGAATGAGGACTCGGTGAACGACGCAGACATCTTTCGCCACCGTGTTCTCCTGGTCGCATTCGAAGGTTGGAATGATGCCGGAGACGCCGCGAGCACGGCGGTAACGACGATTCAGGAAAATATTGACGTCACTCCACTTCTGGTCATGGAATCGGAAACGTATTACGACTATCAATACTCGCGTCCCCTCGCCACTTTTGACGACGATGGCAATCGTGACATCCACTGGCCAACGACAACTTTTTACGGACCCCGGGTGCCCGGTGAATCCAGTCAACAAACGGAATCGCTGCGCACGACTGACCTCTCGCTGCGCGAGGGCGACATCTACTTGCTGAGCGGGATCGAGCCGTCGAGAAACTGGCAGACATTTGTTTCCGACATCGTCGAGATGTGCCTCGCTGTGGACATTGGGGGCATCGTTCTGCTTGGCGCGATGCTTGCCGATGTTCCTCATACCCGAAACATTCCCGTATTCATGAGTAGTGAGAATGCTGGTGTGCGTTCGGCCTTCGGTGCCGAAAGGTCTTCGTACGAAGGTCCCACTGGCATCATCGGCGTTTTAGCCCACGCGGCCGAGGCCGCCGGAATTCCGACGATGTCCCTCTGGGCATCCGTTCCTCATTATGTCCATCACGGTCCTTGCCCGAAGGCGGCACTGGCATTGCTAGACAAAGTGGAATCGGTCATTGATGAAGTCATCCCACGGGGGAACTTGGAAGTCGAGTCTCGTGAGTGGCAAGAAAACGTCGATCGGCTCGCAACTGAAGACGACGACATGGCTTCCTACATCGCGACGCTGGAACAACAGCGCGACATGTATGACTCTCCCGAGGCATCGGGTGAGTCAATTGCTGAAGAATTTGAACGATTTTTGCGTGGTCGCGACAACCGACCGCCGGACACACGAGGCTGAAGCAAGAGGCAGCGAGGGGCTTCGCTTGGGGCGTCAGGGTTGAAGAACTCCCAGGCTCAGGCACACAATAACGGCACTCCCAAGCAGGACTCGGTATAGGACAAAAGGCCAGTATCCGTGGTTCGCTAGCCACCGCATCAAGAAGGCGATCACGCCGAGTCCCACGACAAACGCCACAATGGTGGCGACTGCCGTTTCACCGAGTCCAATCACGCCCGGTTCCCTCAGGCTCTTGACTAGTTCGTAGAGTCCGCTGCCAAAAACTGCCGGAAGTGCGAGCAGAAATGAATACCGAGCGGCAGCAGAGCGAGTGAAACCCATGAAAAGACCAGCCGTAATTGTTCCGCCAGATCGTGAGACACCCGGAATCAGCGCGAGAGCCTGGGCAAATCCAAAAATCAGCCCCCGGCCAACGGTGATTTCTGCCAAAGTTCGTGACTTCCGACCGACGACATCGGCGACGAACAGAAGAATCCCAAACGCGATCAGCGTGGACGCGACTATCCATAGATTTCGAAGGGGGCCCTCGATGAGATTTTGGAAGGCCAGCCCTAGTGCAACGATCGGCACGGTTCCCACAATGATGAGCCATCCCATTTTCGCTTCGGGGTCTCTCGGTGTGATGACGGCGGCAGGATTGCCGGTTCTCCTCAACTGAGTTCTCTCCGATTGCAGAGATAGCAACCAATGCGAAGCAATTCTTACGATATCCCGCCAAAAATAAAGGACAACGGCGGTCTCTGTGCCGAGTTGCGTGACGGCGGTGAAAATTGCGCCAGGGTCTTTTGCTCCGGGCAAGAACTCCCCCACGATCCGCAGATGTGCCGAAGACGAGACAGGGATGAATTCAGTGAGCCCTTGAACAATTCCCAAAACAATGGCATCTAGCCAGCCCATGATGCACGCCCTCTTGCTTGGTCAACCAGTGGTGACGGACTGCGTGCCACGGATTCTCCGGTTGCCCGCGTGCATCATGTTACCGCCACGCGTTCGCTCGATTCGCGGGATAAAACGCACCAGATTATTCGTGGTAGTGTCGTGTCTCGGTGCGTGTCGCACAGTTACCTGCGCGGGTGGCGGAATGGCAGACGCGCTAGCTTGAGGTGCTAGTGCCCGTAAGGGCGTGGGGGTTCAAGTCCCCCCTCGCGCACAGAAAAAACCTCCTCAGTCACGTACTGAGGAGGTTTTCTGTTTGGATCTTCGTCTTCCATGCCACGAGGGAGCGAACCGCTTCGTCTGAATCTTCGGCGAGAAGTTTCATCGCATCGTCCGGAACAAAAAAGTTCACGGCGACCCAGGATCGCACGGCTGCACTCTTGTCTTTGGCCAGGTCTCGAAGTACATCGCACGGAGTCGCTTCATTTCGTGCCACACATACCCGGACACTTTCGACTCGGTCTGCGGCAAGCGCACGGAAGCATTCCACTGGAGTGTGCTTGTGAAGTGCCGCGCTCTCTCGAATCTTTGGATTGCGATCCTCGGCCATCCTGCGGAGTCGGGCGAGCTTGGATTCGGTCACCTCGGGCGACAGAAAAGCGGCCACTGCTTCTGCCCCAAGGGCAGGCTGAGACATCAACGCATCAAGTTGGCGCATTTGTGCAGGGGTGTTAAAGCGAATGCACGACATATCCAAATGCTAATGACCGAAGAGCGCATCGATGTGTGAGACGCGCCAGGCGAAGCCCGGATCACTTATCTCGGACTCTCGGGTCAACGGAACTCGGGTTGTATCGCTTCCGATTGTGACCACCGCCTCTCCGGCCAGTGAGCCGGCGCTCCCAGTGGCCGGCACGGTCCCTGTGTTTCTGACACGAACGGGGGTATCAGACCACACGAGTCGTGAAATTGTGTCACTCGCGATCAAGTTTGTTGATTCCCCCCAGGTTGATGTTGCGGTCGCCAGAACCTGCCCTGAACTCGTGGGGGTCACTTGATGAAATCCTGCTTGAACACTCACGAGAAGCCGTGCCAGCGCCTCATCCAATTCCGGGTGAGTCGGAGCACCGAGGGTAACACCGATGATTCGAACTTCGAGATCTCCGACCGGAAGGACTGTCGAGAACAAAAGGCAGGCCCCGGCCTCATCCGTGGTGCCCGTTTTGATTCCATTTACGCCGAGCGTGCCCAGTAGCTTGTTGCTATTTTCGATGAGCCCTATCGGATCGATTGATGTACTGACCGTTGCGACGGCCGTAGAAGTGACCTCGTTGTCGAGTGCCAATGCCCCGATACCGAGCAGGTCACGCGGCGTGCTGCGTGTTTCTGGGCTCAGTCCACTGGCATCCGTGACAACAGTCGAGCCAAAGCCATTCTCTCGCAGCCACGCATTCGCGGCCTCGACGTAAGCCTTCTCAGACCCAAACGCCCAGCGTGCGAGGGAGAATGAGTAGTTGTTTGCGGATTTCACCAACATGACCGTAATCACCTCGCGCTCGCTGAGTGTCATTCCTTCGACGACATCTGCCCGTGATTCGTCATTCTCGATGCTGCGGGCTAAAACCTCCATATCGCTCGAATCGAAAGCGATATTGGGCCCAGAAGTCCCCGCCTCAATGGGATGCGCGTCGAGTACGACGAGTGCCGTAACAAGCTTTGCCATACTCGCGATAGGCGCCGGTGTGTCGATATTGGATGAGGCGAGGATTCCGAACCCGTCCGCCTCAATCACGGTGGTCCCAAACGGCGGGATGTCGAGTTGCGCCGGTTGGCTCGTCAGGTCGGTGGTCGATGTCGTCGTGACAATCGCCGGGGGTAACGGTGCAAGTCCGATGATTGTGCCGCCACCGACCAGTGTGAAAATTGCGGCTGTTGTTCCGAAGAACGCCAGCCGTCGACGGCGGTAAACGGATTTCGGCAATCGAGACATCTACGGCGCCTCGGTCAGGGCATACAAAGCTACGGCCGCAGCGCTCGCGACGTTGAGCGAGTCGACACCGTGTTGCATGGGAATTCGCACCACTGAGTCCACGCGCGCTAGCGTCGATCGTCGAAGCCCGTCGCCTTCTGCACCCACGATGACTGCTACGCGTTCGTGTCGCGCGCGAGCGAATTCGCGTAAGTCGTGAGCATCCTCGTCAAGAGCGAGGGCGGCGACATGGAAACCGTTGCGCTTTAATTCGTCAACTCCCTCTGGCCACGAGGAAAATCTTGCCCATGGGACCTGTAAAACGGTCCCCATGCTTACTCGGATGCTACGTCGATAGAGGGGGTCTGCGCATTCGGGCGTTACTAAAACTGCGTCAGCACCCATGCCGGCAACGGCACGAAATATTGAACCAACATTCGTGTGGTCAACCAAATTCTCCAGCACGACAACAAGGTGCGCATCCTTTGTAATTGCATCAATTGACAATTCGGGAGGGCGATGCATCGCCGATAACGCACCACGATGCAAGTGAAACCCAGTCAGTAGTTCAACCGTTTCGGCTGATCCCACGAAGATGGGCACGTCAAAGCCTCGAAACAAGTCATTCATGTCATCCAGCCATCTCTCGGCTGTGAGGACGGAACGGGGAATGTGGCCGGCAGAAAGCGCGCGACGAATCACTTTTGACGATTCCGCGATGTACAGTCCGTTCGCGGGTTCACTTCGTCGTCGCAACGCAACGTCCGTGAGATTTACATAATCCGAGACACGAGGGTCGCTGAGCTCCGGGATTGGGATTACGTGAGCCACTCCCCTAGCTTTCCTTATGTCGCAACAGTTCTGCGCCGCAAGTTACGCAGGCGTTGGAAACATGTCGGAAATCCGCACGGAATACTCTGAGGCCATGGTGGGCGCCACGCAGGAGCTGTCACCGTCGTGGGATAGAGCGATGGATGATCTTGCACGCCTTCTCGAAGGGCGACGTTTTGCGGTGTTGACCGGAGCAGGCGTTTCGACTGACTCCGGCATACCGGATTATCGCGGGCAGGGGGCTTCACGCCGCACCCCGATGTCCATTGACCAGTTTCGCTCCGACGTCATGTATCGCAAACGATATTGGGCTGGTTCACATCGAGGTTGGCTAACGTTCGCGTCAGCGATTCCCAACGACGGCCACCGGGCGGTCGCTGCGCTTGAACAAGCCCGGTTCGTAACAGGAGTTGTGACTCAAAACGTTGATGGATTGCATCGACGGGCAGGCAGTGCGCATGTGGTGGACCTGCATGGTTCTCTCGACAGAGTTGTATGTCTCGATTGTGGCCAACGCTACGACCGGAACGCGTTGGCCGCTCGTTTGGCGCGTGAAAATCCGTGGTTTGAGGACGTACCAGACGTCGCGCTGGCGCCTGACGGTGACGTCGACATCGCAGATTTTGCATCCTTGATCGTGCCGGAGTGCGAAGTGTGCGGTGGCGTACTCAAACCCGATGTCGTGTTTTTTGGAGAAGTCGTGCCTTTTCGTGTGTATTCGGCGGCAACGGCGATTGTGCGAAAATCTGATGCGCTCGTGGTTGCCGGCTCGTCACTAATGGTTAATTCTGGATTTCGCCTCGTGGATCAAGCGCGTCGGGCAAAAATCCCCATCGTGATTGTCAATCGAGGTTCGACTAAAGCCGACGCGGTTGCAGACATTCGCATCGATGCCGGCACGTCGGAAGTGCTCGCCACTCTTGCACTACGGCTTGGTGCGGGCGACGTCGCAGAGGACATCGAGTAAAACCTTGGCCGACCGCGACCACTGATATTTGGAGGCTTGGTTCAGCGCGGCTGAGCTCCGTCGGTCCCATTCACGTTTATCGGCGAGACTCCGGATCGCAGTCGCGAACTCTTCCGGTGAATCAGGCGAAGCATAGAGGGCCGCTTCCCCACCTATCTCGCGGAATATGGGTATATCACTCACCACAACGGGAGTCCCCTGGGCCATTGCTTCGACGAGGGGGATGCCGAATCCCTCTTCGCGGGAGGCAGAAACCAGCGCGGATGCGCTGCGCAGCGCTGTGGAATATTCTTCATCCGAACATCCGTTATGGAAAATCACGTGTGCGCTCGGGGCAAGAGATTTGAGGCGCACGCGCTCGGCTGGTGCGATTCTGCTCATGAGATGCAATTCCCAATCGGGCAGCAGATTTGCAGCGCGAAGTAGGTTTTCTACGTTTTTGTAGGGCATGAAAGACCCCATGTAGATGAGTCGTTTTTTTCGCTCCGACGCGGGAACGACAGACCGATTCGCCGGCGTGTCGGCCGCGTTTGGCACCACAAAAATTGGTCGCGTGGTGAGCCGAAAGCGTTGAATAAGTTTCTTTGTCGTTTCGGAAACGGCCACCACCGCATCGGCACCCCGGAGCAGCAGTCGTTGTGGCCACCACGAGAGATGGTACAGCCGCCACATTGCCCTCAATGCGAGATGAAATTCTCGTGGTGGAGTGGGATATCGGTAGTAGATCAAGTCATGAACGGTGAGAATGAGGCGATATTTGCGCCCGGATGAACCCATCGTTTGCATCGGGGAAAATACGACATCCGGTGCCAGCCTGTTCACCTGCCGAGCGACGAAGGGTTCTCGTGGGCTGGTCGGGGATGAAACCTGAAACGTTGACAACTCCCCTGAGTAGGGAATCCTCGCCCGTTGTGCCTCGTTGGAAACCAGTAGTGTCAGCCGGACGTCATCGCGAGCCTGCACGAGGCGAGCGAGCTCGGCAAAGAGATGAGCACTGAATCGGCTAATCCCGTCGTGAAAGGTCGTTCTGATATAGCGTCCGTCGAGGGCGATGTGGAGGACAGGTGCATCCACTAAGTTCGCGCGTGTCACTTGGACTGGTCTCTTTCTTCGAGGTAGCCACAGATTGCCTGTGCCGCTTGGGCGGGCGCTTCGTAATGCACGAGGTGTCCAACGTTGGGAATGATCGTGAGCGTGCTCCCCGGAATCTTTTCTGCGAGTTCGCGTTGGCGTGGAATCGTCGTTATGTCATCACGATCGGCTGCGATAAGGAGCGTGCCTTCGGGAAGTGTCGACGAAAATTCGCTCACGTCATGCGCAACCGAGGCTTGAAATGCCCGGAGCACGCTCTCTCTGCTCGCAAAACTACTGAAATACGAATCGTGTTGCCCGTGTATCCATCTCCGCAATTGTCGATCTGAGGTTTTTGCCATGGTGGCACTCATAATCCGCACAATGGCGCGATTCCGCAGGAGTCGTTGTCCGAGTCGTTCGGGTAGTGCCGCAGATGCTTTGTAGTACCACACCGCGAGGCGCGTCAAAATTCCTCGGGGGCCGGTCAGCGCGTTAGCAGCAATCGGATTAACCAAAATGCAACCATCTTGGTTGAGTCCTCGGGCAAATGCTGCAGCCACGACGATGGACCCAAATGAGTGTCCAAGAATGACGGTCTTCTTGTCGGCACCGACTGCGGTGAGAAAGTCTTGTAACCACTGTGCGTAACCGTCAATGAGCGTGAGATCCGATTCGTTTAGTGCACTCACGCCGGAGTCACCAAATCCCGGTAAGTCGGGAACGACGATTCGTCGGGCGTCGCCCATTTTGGCGACGAACGGCTCGAGCCCGTGATGATCGCCGCGAAAACCATGGATCATCACTAGTCCAATGGGTCCCGATCGAGGACCGTAATTCCACCAGGCTGTGGGCACGCCCTCGATAATGGTCCGCAGCCCATGAACGGGTATGCGGGCTAACTCGTCGGCGAAAAAATCAACATGGGACATTGAGTCCAAGCGTAGTGACACTCGACACGCCTAGAGTGAAGAACGTGACGGAACAATCCCTCCCCGAGTGGGCTCGGCGACTCGCCGTTTTTGACACGGAGACGACAGGCATCGCGACCGAAACCACGCGAATTGTGCAGGCTCACGTCAGTATTCTCGACGCATCCGGGTTGCCAATCGAGCGTCGCGATTGGCTCATCGACTGCGGCATCGACATTCCAGAGCAGGCGACGCGTGTGCATGGAATCACGACGGAACGAATGCGGGCGGAAGGCGCACCTGCACGCCTCAGCATCGAGGAGATTGTCGATTTTCTCAATATGATTTTTGCTTCGGGCACGGCCGTCGTGGCGTATAACGCCACCTACGACTTTACGATTCTTGACCGGGAAGCCAAGAGGCATGGGCTGGCACCGCTGCGTCAGCCCAGGCCGATTATCGACCCGCTCATCCTAGATCGGCAATTTGATCGATATCGACGTGGACCGAGAAACCTGGCATCGAACGCGCAGTTGTACGGTGTTGTTCTTGACAACGCACACGATGCCTCGGCGGATGCAATAGCCGCAGGCCGAATAGCCCAAGCGTTGTCGCGCAAATATTTTGAACAGCTCAACGTTCCGGCCATGCAACTTCACGAATTACAGGAAACGTGGGCACTCGAACAGGCCGCGAGTTATCGTACATACAGGCAATCAATTGGCAAGCCAATGTATGACGACGATGACGCATGGCCCGTTGCCTAACCACATGCGCAATCTTCGGATTGTCGGAGTGAGAGCGTAAAAAAGGGACTCACGAGTGAGTCCCTTTTTCGTAGGCGGATGAGGTTAGTTCCCGAAACCCTTGAAGCGTTGGTTGAACTTCTCAACACGACCGGCGGAGTCCATAATTCTCTGCTTACCAGTGTAGAAGGGGTGAGATTCACTCGAAATTTCGACATCAATAACGGGGTACTCGTTGCCGTCTTCCCACTTCATCATCTTGCTGCTGCTCACTGTCGAGCGGGTCAGAAAGGAAGTTCCCGAAGCGAGGTCATGGAAAATGACCGGAGCGTAATCGGGGTGAATGTCAGCCTTCATGATGTTCCTCGGTTTTAGAAAAGTTCTCGGATGCTTTCCGACACGCCAGCATAGCAGACATATGGGCGCGCGATCGGCCTAGGCCTAGCTGCGGGCACGCGCCCAATACCGGCCACCTTCGTGGGCGACGTCGACGGTGACGCCAAACGTTGCGGAAAGCTGCGCACTAGTCAGCATCAACTCGATAGGACCTTGAGCCACGACCGAGCCGTTCTTCAAGAGCAACGCGTGCGTGAAACCAAGGGGAATTTCCTCAACATGATGCGTCACCATCACAATCGCTGGCGATTTGGGATTGCTCGCAAATGCGCCCAGCATTCGCATGACCTCTTCTCGACTTCCCAAATCGAGAGACGCCACGGGTTCGTCTAAGAGCAGAAGCTCGGGGTCTGTCATTATCGAGCGGGCGATTTGAGCCCTCTTCATCTCCCCCTCGCTCAAGCTTCCGAATGGCCGGTTTGCGATATCGTCCAGCCTCCACTCGGCCAGGACGCGTCGCGTGCGACGAAAGTCAATCTCTTCGAACATGTCCCCACGTGACTCGGCTGCAGCAATCGCGGCACTCATGACCGATTGTTCAACGGTTTCCGTCGAAGGGATGCGCTTGGCCATGCCCGCGGAGGCGAGGCCAACCCGTGGGCGCAACCAGTCTGTGTCGGCGAAGCCGAGGTCATCGCCTAAAACGCTCGCCGTGCCTGAGGAGGGTGACTCCCAGGCCGCAATCAACTCGAGCAATGATGTCTTGCCAGATCCGTTTGCACCGAGTACGACCCAGCGCTGTGATGACTCGACGGTCCAGGTAACGTCGGAGAGAACTCGGAGCTCATCACGCTCGAATGAAACGTTGGACAACTGCAGGACGCTACTCATGACCCCATGCTACTGACGCGAAGTTGGCCTTAGAGCACGTTGGAGTAGACCTGAACCGTTTTAGCTGCGATGGATGTCCAATCAAATGAAGCCTGGGCTCGCGCGCGGGCGGCAAGTCCGAACTGTGCGGCAATTGACGCGTCCGATAGCGCCGTGTTGAGAGTTGTCGCTAAGTCGGACACGAACTTTTCCGGATCACGCGGAGTCCCGGTTCCATCCGTCGACTGCTCAATGGGAACCAGCCAGCCCGTTTCACCATCGACGACCACCTCCACCCGTCTCCGTTGCGACAACGGGCAGTCCGCATGCCATGGCCTCTAAATTCACGATGCCCAGTGGCTCATAAATCGACGGGCAGACGAAGACGGTGGATGCCGTCAGTAACACAGAAAGATCATGGCGCGATAGGTGTTCGTGAACCCAGATCACACCCGTGCGCTGCGACGTAAGTTCCTTCACCCCCGCGTCAAATTCAGCCTTGATTTCCTCGGTATCAGGTGCTCCTGCGCACAGAATGATTTGAACGTCGGGCGGCAACTTGGTCAGCGCCCGCAGAAGATAGACCAAACCCTTCTGACGCGTAATGCGACCCACAAAAATAACCGTCGGCCTAGCCTCATCCACGCGATAGCGCGCGAGAACGGATGCGTCGAGAGTGGGCTTCCATTCGTTGGCGTCGATACCGTTGTGGACCACGTGTACTTTCTCCGCATCAATCTGCGGGTAAGCGAGCAAGATGTCTCGGCGCATGCCGTGGCTCACCGCAATGACTGCATCGGCGGATTCAAATGATCGTCGCTCAATCTCACTGGAAATCCGGTATCCACCCGCGAGTTGCTCGGCTTTCCAGGGTCGAAACGGCTCGAGCGAATGTGCGGTGACGACGTGCGGAATGCCGTACATTACTCGAGCCAGTCGACCCGCCTCGTTCGCATACCAGGTGTGAGAGTGCGCCAGGGCTGAACTCGAAAGGGCCTCCGCAATTTCGAGGTCGACGCCCAGAGTTGCCAGCGCGGGGTTTGCAGACGCTAATCCGTCGGGAACGTCATACGCGAAAGTGTCAGGCTCATCACGTGACGCACCAAAGCAATGAACACGAACGTCAATCACATTTCGGAGCGCCTTGACCAGCTCGGCCACATGAACGCCGGCGCCACCGTATACGTCGGGCGGATACTCTTTCGAGATTAGGTCGACCCTCATGATGACAAACACTAGCGTCATCGCGTGCCCACTCGTGCATGGGAAGCAATGTCACAACGGCGAAAGTTTCACACAATCTGCGCTTTCAACTCACGAGACCGTTAGGGTTTTCCCATGGCGTCTCAGAAGGTATTCGGAATCGTCCTCGCAGGAGGCGAGGGAAAGCGCCTCATGCCGCTCACCGAAGATCGCGCGAAGCCGGCTGTACCCTTTGGCGGACAGTATCGACTGGTTGATTTTGCTATTTCCAATCTGATGAACTCGGGTCTTCGGCAAATTGTGGTCTTGACCCAGTACAAGTCACACTCTCTCGATCGGCACATCTCACAAACGTGGCGCATGGGGACATTGCTTGGAGCTTACGTCGCCTCAGTGCCGGCTCAACAGCGTCTCGGCAAGCGGTGGTTCAGTGGGAGCGCTGATGCCATTTTGCAAAGTTTGAACCTCATCAACGATGAGAAACCAGACATCGTGGTCGTCGTGGG
>JBMOEY010000007.1:0-33322 GCA_049314515.1 Microbacteriaceae bacterium | reverse complement strand
AGCACCTGAATGAGGTTCTCGGTTTCGTCTTCATCAATCTCGACGTCTTCGTTTCGCGTCACCCGAAAGGCGTGATG
Source organism: Microbacteriaceae bacterium (assembly GCA_049314515.1). Taxonomy (GTDB): domain Bacteria; phylum Actinomycetota; class Actinomycetes; order Actinomycetales; family Microbacteriaceae; genus RFQD01. The sequence continues at coordinate 33,245 of JBMOEY010000007.1, read as the reverse complement.
CTCGACGATTTCCATTCCCGGGAATACCTCGTCGAGGCGATTGGCAATCAGGTCTTCAAGAGTAATGAAGCGCACGTTCGAGAGATCCGTGCCCTCATTGACCCGCACAAAACGTGGCAGCATCTGCGGAATTTTGAGTCGCGCAAATTCTTCGGTTCCGGTTTTTGAACTGCGAACTCGCACGGCCAGATTGAGCGAGAGCCCGGAAATGTACGGAAACGGATGCGCGGGGTCGACGGCGAGTGGCATCAGTACCGGGAACACTTGGTCGGAAAAGTACTTCGACAATCGTGATTGTTCATCATCCGTCAGCTGGTTCCATCGCGTCAGCGTGATGCCAGCCGTCTCGAGTTCGGGTTTCAGCAGGTCGGCGAAAACGCGCGCGTGACGTTCCTGCAACTCGCGGGCCCGAGAGCCGATGTCAAGCAGCACATCGCTCGGTGCGCGACCAACGCTGTTGGGCACGGCGAGCCCGGTGACGATGCGTCGCTTGAGTCCGGCCACGCGAACCATGAAAAACTCATCAAGGTTGCTGGCAAAGATCGCCAGAAAATTCACTCGCTCCAGCAGGGGAAGAGCGGCGTCCTCCGCGAGTTCGAGAACGCGTTGGTTGAACGCCAGCCAGCTCAGTTCCCGGTCGAGAAACCGGTCGGCCGGCAGATCGTTAATTCCCGAGTCATCAAATTCAACGTCGAAGTCATCGTCGATGTCGGGTAGCGAGTCATCGTGCGTAGTGTCGGAGAGAGCGTCCACGCACTCATTTTGTCAGCTGAGGTAACGCGTGGCTTAACGAATCGTTGCGGGCTGGTTGTCGTCTACCACGTTGAAGCGATAGCCCACGTTCCGGACGGTGCCGATGAGTTGTTCCATTTCACCGAGTTTCGCGCGCAATCGGCGCACGTGCACATCCACTGTGCGCGTTCCTCCGTAGTAGTCGTAGCCCCAGACTTCACTCAGTAGCTGCTCGCGCGTAAACACACGCGACGGGTGGGTGGCAAGAAATCGGAGTAACTCAAATTCCTTGAACGTGAGATCGAGCGGGCGGTCGTGCAATTTCACTGAGTAGCTCGCCTCGTCGATAACCAGACCGGCTGCTTGGATACGCGAGACCACATCATCGGATGGAGCCTGACGTCCGAGGGCGAGTCGAATGCGCGCATCAATTTCGGCGGGCGTCGCAGATTCGAGAATGACGTCCGTGATTCCCCAGTCGGGCGTGACTGCCGCCATGCCACCCTCGGTGACCACCACGATCAATGGCGAACTCAACCCCGTGGCCGTCAAGATTTTGCAGAGGTTCTTGGCACTTGTCAGGTCGCCACGCGCATCCATCATGATGAGGTCGCTGTCGGGCGCGCTCACCAAATGAGCCGGCTCCGCCGGAATCACTTTCACCTGGTGGGAAAGAAGCGCGAGATGGGGAAGCACATCACCATTCGGGCGCGCAGCGAGAATCAGGATAGATGCCACAAATTCACCTCTTCTGCGCTGGTCCGATTCCTCAAGTGTAATTCGCAAATGTTTCCGACCTGTTTCTGACCGTGCGTAAACTGTCACCATGATCGTTGCCCTCGAACTTTTCTTCATTGGCCTCCTCGCCTTGGCCAGCCTGTCGATTGCGTGGGTTTCCGGCGTGGTTCTCTACAAGTTGTTCCGCAGCTCCCGCTAGGAGCGCGCACCACAGTGACCGACCACTTCGGAGATCCCTTTCGAGAGCAAAGGGCTCTCGCCCGAGGCGATGCGGTCGTCATGCGCAACGAGTGCGGGGTCATCCGTCTTTCCGGGCGCGACCGCCTGACGTGGCTCGATTCATTGGTTAGTCAAGAGGTGGCTGGCCTTGCCGCAGGTGAATCCGCCGAAGCGCTTCTTCTCGATCCCAACGGGCGCATCGAGCGAGTCATGCGAATCCTGGACGACGGAACCAACTCGTGGATTCTCGTTGATGCAGATTCCGCCGGGCTCGCCTCGTGGCTTGATCGCATGGTCTTTCGCCGAGACGTGGACGTGGCCGACGTGAGTGATGCGTTCACTGTCGTTGGTTTTTTTGACGGCGGACGCGCCACGACCGCTCTCGCCCCGCTCACCGCCGCCCCTAACGGAGTACCCCTTACCTGGGTCGACCCGTGGTCGTCCGTGGCCTCTGGTGGTTGGCAGTATTCCTCGCCGGCAGGTCACCCCGCACTCGACTGGACCTATCGCGAGGCGTTGCTCGAGGCGACCGCACCCACGACGGGTCTCCCCGAGCCGGCCGGCACTCTTGCGCTCACCGCGCTTCGCGTGGCCGCCTGGCGCCCCGCCCTCGCCGACGTCGATGAGACGAGCTTGCCGCACGAGTTTGACTGGCTTCGTAGCGCCGTGCATCTGTCGAAGGGGTGCTACCGCGGGCAAGAGACCGTGGCGAAGGTGCACAACCTCGGGCATCCACCGCGTCGGTTCGTCGCCCTTGACCTTGACGGCAGCGACACAACGCTCCCCGAATCCGGTTGGACCGTTGCACTCGCGGACGACCCGGAAAAATCGGTCGGTCACGTCACGTCGGCGGCCCGCCACTTTGAAGAAGGCCCGATTGCGCTCGGGCTCGTGAAGCGGTCTGTGCCAGCCGATGCCGCACTGGTTGTGCGTAGTCCGGAAGGCGGAGTTGTCGCCGCTCGTCAAACGACGATTGTGCCGAGCGACGCGGGTAAGACACTTGATGTTCCGCGAATCAAGCGCGACCGAGTGCGTCCCACGCGATCGTAACTTCGCCCAACCGCCACCGCGTGCGTCCCGCGAGCACAGGCCACCCGTTCGCTTTCATCGACTCGACGGTGGCCAGCCAACGCTGGGTTGCACCGAAAGCGCTCAGTGCCGAATGCACGGCCCACCAGCGATCGAGGTCGGTCATCAGTTTGTTCACGGGATCACCGGCAACGTTGTGGTGAATGAGCGCCTTAGGCAGACGTTCGGCGGCGATACTGGGGGCTTCGAGCTGGTCCAGTCGCAGTGAAATCGTGAGCGATTGTGGTCCGCCGGCCGACCCCGGCGTCAGCGCAATCCACGTTGAGACACGCCCGATCTCGTCGCACGTGCCTTCGACCAACACACCGTCCGGCTGCACGGCCGCGAGCATCGAACTCCAGGCCGAGGGCACGTCCGCTTCGTCGTACTGGCGCAGCACGTTGAGCGCGCGAATCACACTAGCCCGACGAGCCCGGGGCAACGGGGTTTCGAATCCGCCGAGTTCAAAAGAAATGGGCGGATGCGCATCCGCCATGCCCCATCGACGCACGTCAGCCCGCGCCGACTCGACGCGCGCCGGATCAATCTCAAAACCGACCACCTCGACGTCAGGTCGCACGCGCAGCAGTCGCTCCCGAAACTCCACCGTGGTGACCGCGCTCGCGCCGAAGCCGAGGTCAACGACAAGCGGGTCGTCCGTGTGACGCAACACGGGCAGTGCGCTGATCCAGCGGTCGACACGGCGCAGGCGGTTGGGGTTTGTCGTTCCCCGCGTGATGTTCCCGACCGGCATGCGCACAAGTCTTCCCTAGACTTGAGCCATGACGCACACCTTGATTTTGCTTCGCCACGGTAACAGCGAGTGGAACCAAAAGAACCTTTTCACCGGATGGGTCGATGTTCGTTTGAGCGATCAGGGTGTTGGCGAAGCGAAGAACGCTGGCGCCTTGTTGCGCGACAACAATGTGCTACCGGACGTGCTCTACACGTCGCTACTGACCCGGGCCATTCAAACGGCCAACTTGGCCCTCGAAGAATCGGACCGACTCTGGATCCCAGTCAAGCGCAGTTGGCGACTCAACGAACGTCACTACGGGGCATTACAGGGACTTGACAAGGCGCAGACACTTTCTCAATATGGGTCGGAACAATTCCAGATTTGGCGTCGCTCTTTTGACGTGCCGCCTCCACCCATCACGGCCGACAGTCAATGGTCGCAGGTGGATGACCCGCGCTACGACGGCATCGACGGCACCATCCCCTTGACCGAGTGCTTGAAAGACGTCATCGACCGCATGATCCCGTATTGGACGAGCGACATCGTGCCCGACCTCAAGGCTGGCAAGACGGTGCTCGTGACCGCACATGGCAACTCATTGCGTGCCTTGGTCAAGCATCTTGACGGCATTTCCGATGACGATATCGCCGAATTGAACATTCCGACGGGCATTCCGCTCGTCTACGAACTCGACGAAAACTTCCGACCCGTCAAGCCCGGCGAGTACCTTGACCCGGAGGCCGCGGCCGCGGGCGCAGCAGCAGTGGCCGCGCAGGGCTCGAAAAATTAGGCTCGGAACCTAGTCCTGAATGTCCACCGGACCGGTGCCGTCGCTGGCCCATTCGCCGGTGGTGAGATATTTCACCTTTTTGGCAATGTTGACTGCGTGGTCCGCAAACCGCTCGTGGTAGCGACTGGCCAGTGTGGCATCGACGGTGTCAACGGGGGTGCCGGCCCAGGTTTCGCCAAGGACCTTGTCGAACACCGAGAGGTGCAGGTCATCGATGTCATCATCGAGGTCACGGATCTTGTCGGCGTGCTTCAAGTTCTGCGTTTTGAGGAGTTTGGTCAGGGTTTCGGCAACCTCGACGTCGAGTTCGCCCATCTTGCGGAAGGTGCCGCGCAAGCCCTTGGCGATGACCTTCTCGGGGAATCGGTAACGAGTGAGTTGGGCGATGTGCTCGGCCATGTCTCCCATGCGCTCGAGCGAACTCGAGATGCGCAGCGCGCTGACCGCAATGCGCAGGTCGCGGGCGACCGGCTGTTGGCGAGCCAAAATCTGTATCGCGAGTTCGTCGAGACTCAGTGCACGTTCGTCGATGAGAATGTCGCTCTCGATGACTTCTTCCGCCAGGGCGACGTTGCTGTCGCTGAAGGCGTTCGTGGCTTTGGAAATTGCCTCAGTGACGAGTTCGGAAACCTCGACGAGACGATCCTGGAGTTCGCCGAGTTCCTGCTGAAACATAACGCGCATGGTGTGACCTCTTTTTTCGGTGGCTCTAGTTAGTAAGCCCGTGCAACGTTGCGAGACGCAGCAAAGCTCCTTAACGTAAGGTTACGCGTAGGTGAACAGTTTTTGGCGAAGTCACGTCTTGTTCCCGACATGTCACAGTTTGGTTACTCTCCGTTAGCGTTATGTACATGAATCTCGGCTTGATTATTGGTATCGCCGTTGTGCTCGGCGCAATCGCCGGAGGGGTCATCGTGGTTCTCATCAACCGCTCGACCCAGCAGTCAAACGCCGAAATGCAGGCCGCGTCGTGGGATTTGCCCGCAGGCGTTGCCGAATTGCTGGAGTCGATTGAGTTTCCCGCCATCATTGTGAACGCTGCGGTGAGGGTGGTTGCGGCGTCCCCCGCCGCTGCGCAGTTCGGACTCATCTCGCAAGACCGACTTGCGGTTCCCGAACTTGTTGCCGTTGTTGAAGACTTGCATCGCTCTTCGGAACCCATTGTTCGTCACCTCGAGATACCCCGGGGTCCGTTCGGCGATGCCACGAGCTCGATTGAGGCGCGCGCATCCAAATTCGGAGCCCGCTACTCTCTTTTGCTCGTCGCAGACCGCACCGAATTTCGCCGACTCGAAGAGGTTCGCCGAGACTTCGTCGCCAATATCAGCCACGAACTCAAGACTCCAATTGGGGCCATCAGTTTGCTGGCCGAGGCTCTGTCCGAGGCCGCCGACGATCCCGATCTGGTTCGCCACTTTGCTGATCGCCTTTCGGATGAATCCGCGCGCTTGGCGAGCATCACGCGCGAAATCATTGAACTCAGTCGCCTCCAGGCGGAGGGTGCACTTGCGAAATTCAGCACTGTCAAAATTGACAAACTGCTTCGCAAGTCCGTCGATGCAAACCGTGTTCTCTCAACGGCCAAGAAGATCGACATAGTCGTTGGAGGCGCCGAGGGAGTCACCGTGTGGGGTGACTTTGACCGACTCGTTGTCGCCGTCAACAACCTGCTTTCCAATGCGGTGCAGTACTCGCCGGAGAATTCCCGTGTTGGTATCGGCGTGGCCGACGCCGAAGATCGGGTTGAAATTGTGGTCACCGACCAGGGCCCCGGAATGTCCAGCGAGGAGGCCGAGCGCGTGTTCGAACGGTTCTATCGCACCGATCAAGCACGCTCTCGCACCACGGGTGGAACGGGACTGGGACTGTCGATTGTGAAGCACATCGTCAATCACCACGGTGGAGACATCAAGGTGTGGTCGCTACCCGGCCAGGGGTCGAGTTTTACAATTCGTTTGCCACGCAACCTGGCCGAAGCTGAGTAAGGACCACCACGTTTATGACGCACATCTTGCTCGTTGAAGACGAAGTTGCTCTGAGCGAGCCCCTCGCCTTTCTTCTTGAGCGTGAAGGCTTCGCGATTACCGTGGCGCAAGATGGAGCCGAAGCGCTACGCGTGTTCGACCAATCGAGCCACGACCTGATCTTGCTCGATCTCATGCTGCCCCAGGTATCGGGCACAGAAGTGTGTCGACAAATTCGAACCTATTCGCAGGTTCCCATCATCATGCTCACGGCCAAAGACACCGAAGTGGATATCGTCGTCGGGCTCGAGCTCGGCGCCGATGACTTCGTCACGAAGCCGTACAAATCGCGCGAGCTGCTTGCTCGCATTCGAGCGGTCTTGCGTCGCAACAATCCGGGCGAGTCAATGTCCGGTGACGGAGTGATCGAGATTGCCGACATTCGCCTCGACGCCGACCGTCATGCGCTGAGCGTGCGAGGTGTCGTCACGCCCATGCCGCTCAAGGAGTTCGAGCTACTCGAGTACCTCATGACCAACTCCGGTCGCGTGCTCACTCGGGGCCAACTTATTGACCGAGTCTGGGGCGCCAACTACTTTGGCGACACAAAGACACTCGATGTGCACATCAAGCGCATCCGAGGACGAATCGAAATTGACCCGGCCGAACCGCGCTTGCTCATGACGGTGCGCGGACTCGGTTACCGATTCGAAAACTAGCCGGATTTATCCAGCCGGAGTTTCGGTAGGTGCAGGCTCGGGCGTCGATGTCATCGTGGACGTCTGCGTGGGTGTTGGCGTGGGTGTCGGGGTTGGGGTGAGCCCCTTGTATTCCGGTTGCGCCGTCGTGAGAACCGGGACAAACGTTGTGACGGTTTCGGATCCGGCGGCTTCGAACGCCAGCTGAATCATGCCTCCCGGCGCGACACCGAAATTGGCTAGTTGAACCTGACGCTCGTCGGGCCCGCCGAACCGAACCGGCTGTTCGGATGAGGGAATGATGACGTTCTGCTTCGAAACTTTGCCGTTTGTCGTGAACGCGACGTGAAGGGTGATCGAAGTTCCCGTCGTGTTGATGGCGTCGAACATGAGTTGACCTAGTTCACCGTTGTCACTGATCAACACGAGATTGCGTAATTTGATGTCACCCACGTTGGCGCCGACACCGTCGCTCGGGTCATAGTGATGAGTCGTAGCCTGCGGCTGAATCAAATTACAACCAGCGGTACCGAACGCCACTGCAGCAACGAGTGCCGTGATCAGCACCATGCGAATCTTCACGAGGAAGTCCTCCAAAAACAACAGATTGAACAACAGGATGCGCGCCACCAGCGCGCCCAAGAACTCCTCGAGCCTATCGCACGTGCACACTCCGGGTCGGAGGGTGGCAGTGGTGCGTGGTAAAGTTGGGGGTCTTCGAAGGGTAGTAAGAATATGCAGTTTGTCGTCGGTGAAACCGTCGTCTATCCGCACCACGGTGCGGCCACGATTTCTGAAATAAAGACTCGCAAGAACCCGAAGACCGGTGAAGAGAAGATTTACCTCAAACTGCACGTCAAGCAGGGCGATTTGACCATTGAGGTCCCGCAAGATGGCGTCGAAGACGTTGGCGTTCGTGACGTCATCGGCAAAGAAGGACTTGCCAAGGTCGAAGAGGTTCTTCGAGAGCCCTTTACCGAGGAACCCACCAACTGGTCTCGTCGCTACAAGGCCAATCTCGAGAAACTCGCGTCGGGCGACATCATCAAGGTGTCAGAGGTCGTACGCGACCTCACTCGTCGTGACCAGGATCGGGGTCTTTCCGCTGGCGAGAAGCGCATGTTGGCCAAGGCGCGTCAGATTCTCATTTCCGAGCTTGCCCTCGCGAAGAAGACCAACGAGCAAGGTGCATCGGACATCCTCGACGGCATTCTGGGAATCGTTCGCCCGGCAAGCGACGAGTAATGATTCAGGGGGCGACGCCCGTGCGCGCCGCCGTAATCGTGGTGGCGGCCGGCACCGGCTCCCGTCTCGGTATGACCACACCGAAGGCGTTTGTTGACGTCGGTGGGCAAACGCTCTTGCAGCGGGCGGTCGAGTCAGCCGCACGCGCGACATCGGTCGGCCACATCGTTGCCGTCGTTCCAACTGATTTAGTGAAACGCGCGACGGAGATGCTGACAGAGTCTCTCGGCTCGAGCGCTCCGCCGGTCACCTGGTCGGTCGTGGAGGGTGCCGATTCTCGCTTTCGCTCCGTCGAAAAAGGACTTCGATCTCTCGAGCCATCGTGGCAAGTCGTCTTAGTGCACGACGCCGCGCGGGCTCTGGCGCCACCCGCCGTATTCGATGACGTCGTCAACGCGGTGCGCGAAACTGGTGATGGTGTGGTGGCGAGCTTGCCCGTGGTCGACACGATCAACGTGGTCGATCGCGCCGGGATTGTGACGAATCCAATCGACAGATCAACTCTTGCGATTATGCAAACACCTCAAGGCTTTCCGCGCACCGACTTTGACGACGCTTACGCGCGTTCGTTGTTGCCCGACTATACGGATGATGCGGCCGTGTTTGCCGCCGCCGGATTCCGCGTGCGCACCGTTCTTGGGGATAGCGCGTCGTTCAAGATCACCACGCCCGATGACTTGCTTCGCGCGGAATCGGTTTTTCAATCGGCAACGGCGTTCGGTGTGTCCGGGGCGCTTGGCCCGGATGCGGTATTGTGTGTCGGCACAGGTGTCGACACACACGCATTCACCGATGACCCACATGTCACCCTGACCCTTGCCGGTCTCCTCTGGCCTGGTGAGCGCGGGCTATCCGGGCATAGCGATGGAGATGCGGCGGCACATGCGGTGTGCGATGCGCTTCTCTCTGCCGCGGGACTGGGTGACATCGGAGGAATTTTTGGCACGGATGATCCGCGTTTTGCGGGTGCGTCGGGTGACGTTTTCGTGACTCATGCCGTTGAGCTTCTGCACGCGGCCGGTTACGAGCCGGTCAACGTGAGTGTGCAAATCATCGGAAACCGACCACGGCTATCGGGGCGACGCACCGAGGCAGAAGCGATGCTCAGCTCGTGGGTTGGGGCGCCCGTATCTGTCTCGGCCACGACGACCGATGGACTCGGGTTCACCGGTCGTGGCGAGGGTGTCGCGGCGATTGCGAGCGCACTCATTCGCGCGCTACCTGCTCGGTAGACTTTCGCACGTGACCATCCGCCTGTACGACTCGAAGTCTGCACAACTTCAAGACTTCGTCCCGCTCGTTGCGGGCAAGGTGGGCATGTACGTGTGTGGCCCGACGGTTCAATCGAGTCCGCATATTGGTCACCTGCGTAGCGCTCTCGTCTACGACCAGCTGCGCCGCTGGCTTACCCATGAGGGATATGCGGTGACACTCGTGCGCAACGTCACCGACATCGACGACAAAGTTTTGGAGAACGCGCGCGCCGGGGGTGTCGAGCAATGGTGGGCACTCGCCTACCGAATGGAACGCGAGTTCACCGACGCCTACTCGGCGTTGCGCATCCAACCTCCGACCTACGAACCTCGAGCGACTGCGTGTATCCCCGACATGATTGAGCTCATTCGGCTTCTCATGAAACGTGGTCACGCGTATGCGGTACCCGGGTCTAACGGAGACGTCTACTTCGACACGGCGAGCTGGCCCGCTTACGGAGAACTCACCAACCAAACGGTCATGGTGATGCCGCAGATTGAACAACTCGACGACGGAGCACCAGGCAAACGCGACCCGCGAGACTTCGCACTGTGGAAAGCGCTCAAGTCGGGGGAACCGGAATCCGCGTCGTGGGATACCACCTGGGGCAGGGGACGTCCCGGCTGGCACATCGAATGCTCTGCCATGTCGACAAAGTATCTCGGTGCGAACTTCGACATTCATGGAGGCGGACTCGACCTGAGGTTTCCGCATCACGAGAACGAACTTGCCCAGTCGGCGGCGGCTGGCCACGAATTCGCCCAGTTTTGGCTGCACAACGGGCTCGTCGCCGTTGGTGACCAAAAAATGAGTAAGTCATTAGGCAACTCGTTGTACGCGGCACAACTTCTTGAATCTGCGCGGCCGATCGTGGTGCGCTACTTTCTTGGCTCGGCACACTATCGCTCGCAGCTCGAGTTCCACCCCACCGCGCTCGCCGAGGCCAAGTCTGCATTCGAACGTATTGAAGCGTTCCTCGCGCGGGCCACGCGCGTCGGCGGACCGCTCAAGATCGGCAAAGTCACGAGAGAGTTTTGTGACGCGATGAATGATGACATGAGCATCCCGATCGCATTGGCGTCGGTGCACGACACCGTTCGGTCGGGCAACGCCATGTTCGATGCAGGCAACGATAAAGGCGGGATGACGAATGCACGAGCCACTCTTGCCATGCTCGATGTCTTGGGCCTCAATCCGTTTGCGCCAGAATGGGGAGGAACCTCATCCGAGGGCACGGCGACTCGCGCCGCGCTCGACTCTCTTGTGACACGTTTGCTCGCGTCACGAGCGCAGGCTCGAGAACAAAAAGATTTCGCAACGAGCGACCGGATTCGAGACGACTTCGCGTCGGCTGGAATCATCGTCGAAGACACCCCGCAGGGTGCACATTGGAGTATTGATGGCGAATAAGCCACGTCCCGGCGCGGTCAGAAAGACCCGAAAGGGTCCGTCCGTGGGCACCGGCGGTCATGGTCGCAAGGCCCTCGAAGGCAAAGGGCCGACGCCGAAAGCCGAAGACCGCGAGTATCACGCTGCACACAAGCGCAAGAAATCGGCCGAACGCGTCGCCGCAAAAAAGGTCGACGGCGTTTCTGATAGAGGTGTAGCCGACCGCGGCCGCGCTCAGAGTCGTCGTGCCAAAAACGAGGACACCGAGGTCGTCACGGGACGAAATTCGGTACTCGAGGCACTGCGGGCAAAGATTCCCGCCGGTGCGCTGTACGTCGCGACGCGAATCGAGGTTGATGATCGCGTCAAAGAAATCCTGTCTCTCGCGACGCACCGCGGCATCCCGGTGCTCGAAGTCATGAGGCCCGAACTCGACCGCCTCGCGGGATTCGACGGCGTGCACCAGGGAGTTGCTCTCAAGGTGCCCCCTTATGAATACGCGCATCCGGATGACCTGCTTGAGATTGCCGAAAAAGCGGGCACGCCCGCACTCGTTGTCGCGCTCGACGGCATCACGGACCCGCGCAACCTGGGTGCGATCATCCGCTCAACGGCAGCATTTGGTGGGCATGGCGTGATTGTTCCGCAACGCCGGTCTGTCGGTGTGACGGCCGCCGCGTGGAAAACATCGGCAGGTGCAGCGGCTCGCTGTCGCGTTGCGATGGCGTCAAACCTCGTTAGCACTATCAAGTCATACAAGAATCAGGGCGTTTTCGTGATTGGACTCGATGGTGATGGCTCGACCACATTGCCAGGTCTGGCGCTCTCTGATCGACCATTGATGATGGTTGTAGGGAGCGAGGGCAAAGGACTCTCGCGCCTCGTTTCCGAGGTGTGCGACGCGATTGTCTCTATTCCAATCTCGGCCAGCACGGAATCACTCAATGCGGGCATCGCCGCGAGTGTCGTGTTGTACGAGGTTTCGCGCCTGCGCGCGTAACCCGATTAGGTAATTCACAGAATCTCCCGGCTACTATCGAAGGATGCTTTTCGCTCGGGGGACCGGGCGACCGCCACATTCCATTGAGGAGTTATGACCATGACCAACGTTTCTGGCCCTCGGCCTTCGAAAAACCAGCGTCGCGACGAAGCTCGTCAGCGGGCACGTGAGTTTCGTGTGCAGCAGGCTCGCTCCGATCGCCGCCGCAAGTTCTTCACTCAGAGTGGCATCGTGCTCGGCATCCTCGTCATTGCGGGCCTGGTGGGGTTGTCGATCTACAGCGCCCAGCCAAAACCGATCGTGTGGCCAGAGAACATGGCTACCGATGGCATCGTTCTGAACCAGGGCATGGTTGCGGAAACGTCGGCGGCGCTCGCCGATGGCGCACTTCCGCTCGTCCCGACCGAAGACCCGAACCTGTTGAACATCACCATTTATCAGGACTACTTGTGCCCGGTTTGTGGCCAGTTTGATGCCTCCAACGGAGCGACACTGGCCGATTTGGTTAATTCGGGAGCAGCGAAGCTCTCAATCCACCCCATTTCGATCCTGAACTCCAAGTCAGCGGGCACCAAGTATTCGACGCGTGCCGCGAATGCCGCTGCCTGTGTTGCCACTCACTCACCGAATTCGTTCTGGGCGTTCAACCAGCTTCTCTTTGCGAACCAGCCCGAGGAAGGCTCCGCCGGACTCAGTGACGACGAGCTCGCCGCGTACGCCGCTGATGCGGGTGTGAGCGACGCGACGGTCATTGCGGACTGCATCAAGAAGGGCACTTACGAAGGTTGGGTGGATGCGCAAACCAAGCGTGCCCTGACCGGCCCGCTCCCCAACACCGACGTTCCGAACGTGACGGGTACTCCCACGGTTATCGTGAACGGCGTGCAGTACAACGGCTCGGTCAGTGATGGCGCCGCGTTCTTGGGCTTCATCACCCAAATCGCCGGCGCGGCATACTCCGACAACGGAAGTGCCACACCCACACCGAAGCCGTAATACTCCGCGCGCTCCAACGTGAATGAACTCCCTTTTTCCTTGGATAAGAGGGAGTTCGTTCGTTGGGTACACTTGTCCACGTCTTGCACTCGATGCGCAAGCGAGCCGGCTTGGCGCAATTGGTAGCGCACCGCTCTTGTAAAGCGGGGGTTGTGGGTTCGAGTCCCATAGCCGGCCCCAGTGGAGGCACGATAAGAGTCGGAGCCTCTGGCTAGGCTCGCATCATGACCGTCGAACAGCTCAGTGACTGGCATCGGGCGCTCCTTGATTTCGAGCGCGAATGGCCCGCAGGTCGATCCGGTAAAGACGAGGCAATGCGTACGCAACTTTCTCTCTCGCCCGCGCGCTATTATCAGGTGCTTGGGTCCGTCATTGAGACGGAGCCGGCTCTGAGATATGACCCCCTGCTCGTCACGAGCTTGTTGCGGGCGCGTGAGAATCGATTTATTTCTCGCGAGCAGCGCATTACGCCATCAACGGGAAGCTAGTTTTGCCATGAAGACGCCTCCGAGTGAAGACCGCTTTGATCACTTGCCGCCAGACCTCGCTCGTGTCGGTGCGCACCGCGCACCACGCAGTGCCCGCAATGGACTAATCGGTTTTGCGTGGTCCGCTCTCGCCACGTTCGTGATTGTGTGTGTGGCGATGTTCACTCTGGTGTTTGTTACGGGAACCATCACGCTGTCTGGACTATTTCCGGTCGCGACACCCACACCGTCAGTCACAATTGCCAAGAACGTCAAGGCCACGATCGACCCGAGTGTTCTGGTCAATGTCATCAACGCGAGTGGGGTCGATGGCGCCGCGACCCGGGTCGCCGATCAGCTCGCCACGGATGGCGTGTTGATAGGCACGAAGTCCAACTCCGCCGACGTCGTCGAGAAGACGATGGTGTACTTCGGTGACCCAGCCGTGGAGGGCGCCGCCAAGGGTGTTGCTCGCGCACTCGGTGCGGGGGCGGAAACCGAGCGGACATCCGCTTATGCCGGCGCGGCCGCCAAGATTACCGTTGTGGTGGGGAGTTCGTACTTCCGTACCGCTGAGCCTGTGCCAACCGCGACGCCGACCCCAACGGCGAACTAGGTCACCGGCCAGGACTATTCACCCGCGAATCGCTTGTCGCGAATTCACGCGGATCTCGCCGTCTCTTTGGGGCACCGTGCGAGTTTGCCGAATCGTTAGCAATTTGCGACATTAATTTCGAGCTTTTCCCTCTCACATTGGTGAAGTCCGCGGGTAATATCAGGCAACGGTTCGCGCATCCCGCGTTTGCCGGTTGGAACAAGGCAATGGGAGATTCACACATGGCGACTGGGACCGTTAAGTGGTTCAACGCTGAAAAGGGCTACGGCTTCATCACCGTGGACGGCGACGGACAGGATGTTTTCGTTCACTACTCGGCGATCGACATGAATGGCTACAAGGTTCTCGAAGAAGGCCAGAAGGTGGTCTTCGAAGTTGGCACGGGAGCCAAGGGTCCTCAGGCGGAGTCAGTCAAGCTCGCCTAGTTTGGTCATTTCGAACTCGCTTGTGATGTGAGTCACGCGCGTTTCACTGGCATCCGGGTTTAGTCTGTGCAGGTGAACCGCACCACGATTGTCGCAGCCTCGATTCTGGCAATGCTCACCGTGACGGTTCTTTCGGGGTGTACCGGAGCTCAGCCGGTCCCGACACCTTCCTATACTCCGACCTACGTGCCACCTCCCGCGACTTCGATTGCCCCGCTCCGCGGCACCACTGTGCCGGCAGATTCACTGATGAATCCCTCCCTTGCAGCCAAAGTGGATAACCACGAGGAGGCCCGTCCGCAGTATGGCTTAGGTCACGCGGACATCGTTTTCGAGGAACTTGTCGAAGGTGGACTCACCCGGTACGTCGCGTTCTGGCAATCGGACATTCCGGCTCAAATTGGACCCGTGAGATCGATTCGTCCGATGGATCCCGACATCATTACGCCGTTCGGTGGGATTGTGGCCTATTCGGGCGGTCAACAACGTTTCGTCGAGATGATGATTGACACTCCGATTTTGAACATCATCGATGGGAGCGACGCAGCTGAAGGGTTGCTCTATCGCACTTCGGATAAGGACGGTCCGCACAACGTGGGGGTCGCCGCCCAGACCATCATTTCGCAACACATGGATATGGGACGTGCGCCGCAAATGTTTGCGTATTCGAGTTCGGTCGCGACGTCTTCCGCGATGCGCGATGGAGCCCCGGGCTCTAGTATCAACGTCACTTTCAGCGATGAGCGATACCCCACGTGGACCTTTGACTCGGGGGTTGATGGCTACCTTCGGTACCAGGAGGGCAGTGTTGCCGACATGACCGACGAGGGCGGACAGATCACCGCAACGAATGTTGTGGTCATGACGGTTGGCGTTGACTGGCAATACACGCCGGTTCCTCGAACAATCATGGTGGACTCGGGTGAAGCTTGGGTGTCGACGGGTGGCAAAACAATCCACGGTACGTGGGTGAAAGATTCTCGCGAGGCGCGGATTCGCCTCATAGACGACTTCGGCATCGCAATCCGACTGGCTCCGGGCAATACCTGGATTGAAATGCCGCCTCGAGACGGTGGCACGGTCACCGTCAACCCTTAGCGATTGCCCCACGTGAGTTTGCACTCCCGGGTTGAGACTGCCAATATTGAATTAGCACTCATACACGTTGAGTGCTAACTATTCGGTTTACGGATTATGGTCCTAGGAGGGCTAAACACAACCATGGCAAAGATGATTGCGTTTAACGAAGAGGCACGTCGTGGCCTCGAGCGTGGGTTGAACATCCTCGCAGACACCGTCAAGGTAACGCTCGGCCCGCGTGGTCGCAACGTCGTGTTGGAGAAGAAGTGGGGAGCACCCACCATCACAAACGACGGTGTGTCGATTGCGAAAGAAATTGACCTCGAAGACCCCTACGAGCGCATCGGCGCCGAGCTGGTCAAGGAAGTTGCCAAGAAGACAGACGACGTCGCCGGTGATGGCACGACGACTGCGACCGTTCTCGCTCAGGCGCTTGTTCGCGAAGGACTTCGCAACGTCGCCGCCGGTGCTGACCCGATTGCTCTGCGTCGCGGCATCGAGAAGGCCGTTGAGGCCGTCTCCGCTCAACTGCAGAAGAACGCCAAAGAGGTTGAGACCAAAGAAGAAATCGCGGCTACCGCTTCGATTTCTGCGGCCGACCCGCAGATTGGTGCCATCATCGCCGAGGCCATCGACAAGGTGGGCAAGGAAGGTGTGGTCACCGTTGAGGAGTCCAACACGTTCGGCACCGAGCTCGAGCTGACGGAGGGTATGCGCTTCGACAAGGGTTACCTCTCGGCATACTTTGTCACCGATCCCGAGCGTCAGGAAGCGGTCTTCGAAGACCCGTACATCCTCATCGTGAACTCGAAGATCTCGAGCATCAAGGATCTCATCCCGGTCATTGAGAAGGTTGCCCAGACGGGTAAGCAGTTGCTCATCATTGCCGAGGACGTCGAGGGCGAAGCTCTCGCGACTCTCGTCGTGAACAAGATTCGTGGCATCTTCAAGTCGGTTGCCGTCAAGGCCCCTGGCTTCGGTGACCG
This sequence comes from Microbacteriaceae bacterium, assembly GCA_049314515.1. Lineage (GTDB taxonomy): Bacteria > Actinomycetota > Actinomycetes > Actinomycetales > Microbacteriaceae > RFQD01. The sequence continues at coordinate 16,839 of JBMOEY010000007.1, read as the reverse complement.
TCGCAAGGCCATGCTGCAGGACATCGCCATCCTCACCGGTGGTCAGGTCATCTCGGAAGAGGTCGGACTCAAGCTCGACACGGTCGACCTCGAACTCCTCGGTAGCGCTCGCAAGGTGGTCATTACCAAGGACGAGACCACCATCGTTGAGGGCGCCGGAGACCCCGAGCAGATCGCGGGTCGCGTGGCTCAGATTCGCCAGGAAATCAACAACACCGACAGCGACTATGACCGCGAAAAGCTCCAGGAGCGTCTCGCGAAGCTCGCTGGTGGTGTCGCCGTCATCAAGGCGGGTGCCGCCACGGAGGTTGAACTCAAGGAGCGTAAGCACCGCATCGAAGACGCTGTGCGTAACGCGAAGGCAGCCGTCGAGGAGGGTATCGTTCCCGGAGGTGGTGTCGCACTCATTCAGGCTGGCTCCGTGCTCGACACGCTGAAGCTCAAGGGTGACGAGGCGACCGGTGTGAACATCGTGCGCGTTGCCATCGAAGCTCCGTTGCGTCAGATTGCTCTCAACGCGGGTCACGAGCCCGGCGTTGTGGTCGACAAGGTGCGCTCGCTCCCGAACGGTCACGGCCTCAACGCTGCGACCGACGAGTACGGCGACCTCGTTGCACAGGGCATCATTGACCCCGCCAAGGTGACGCGTTCGGCGTTGCAGAACGCGGCATCGATTGCCGGCCTGTTCCTCACGACCGAAGCCGTTGTTGCCGAGAAGCCCGAAAAGCAGGCCGCCCCGATGGGTGACCCGAGCGGCGGGATGGACTTCTAAGTCTGACCAAAACCAAAACCAGCTGTGGTCCCTCCCGTATTCGGGTGGGGCCACAGCTGTTTCGCGCCGGCGATGGGGGCAACCGCCGCGCGAGCCTGAGTATGTCTTCGACGCTCCGGCGTCATTAGTCGGGAAGACGCAACTATCCGGAGAACATCCGTGTGGTCGCGACCTCCATCTCGGCATAGTGACGCGCCGCGGTGGCAAGCGCGCTGTTGAGCGAGGACAGGCTTTCCTCGACGCGCACTTGTGTCTGGTGCCAGGCATCGACGGTGGTTTGAAACGCGGTGGCGGCAGGCCCAGACCACGATGCCTGGAGGTCGGCGAGCTGTGACCGTAGAGCGACAACTTCCGCCTGAATTCGCTGAACAGATCCGGCGACGGTGGCGGACGCGTGAGTGACAGCATCGCTGTCAACGTGGAATTGAGTCATGCCGGGATGGTAGCGCTCGACTTGCGCGTCGCGGAGCTGTGAGCCATCCCGTTGGGTGCGAATCCTAGGCTTCGTTTGGGTGGACAACAGGAAGAGTCACGCTAAAGGTGGCTCCACCCCCCGGGGTTTCTGTCACATCAATCGAGCCCCGGTGGGCAGCCACGATGGATGCAACGATGGCGAGACCGAGACCGGATCCGCCTGTTTCTCGGGTCCGCGACGAGTCTGCCCGCCAGAATCGTTCGAATATCTTTTGGCGAATTTGAGGCGCGATGCCGTCGCCATGATCAACAACAGAAATTGTGGCGCACCGTGCCGATAAGTTACCGCTCGGCGAAAGGCGAATCTCGAGAGGCGTCGTTGTTGGAGTGAATCGAATCGCGTTCCCCAAGAGATTTGTCATGACTTGGCGGATCTTGTCTTCGCTCGCCTGAATCGTCAGGTCAGCTTGTTCGTCGACTCCGCCCTCGACAACGACATCGATTTTCCGGTCAGGGTCGACGGCCCGGGCATCCATTGCCGCATCATGAGCGAGGGTGACGAGGTTGACATCGCCGATTTCGAGCGGTCGGGACTCATCAAGCCGCGCGAGGGCGAGCAGGTCTTCGACGAGGACACCCATGCGAATGGCTTCTTTTTCGATGCGATCCATTGCTTGGGCAATGTCGGTTTTTTTCGGCAACGCCCCCATTCGATAGAGCTCGGCGTATCCACGCACGGAAACCAGAGGAGTGCGCAGTTCGTGGGACGCGTCACCAATGAAGCGTTGCATTTGAGCAAGGGCGCGATTTCGATCGGCAAACGCGCGATCGATTCGACCGAGCATGATGTTGAGTGCCCGATTGAGCCGACCAACTTCGGTGTTGGGTGTTGCCCCAGGTAGTCGTTGGCTGAAGTCACCGTCGGCAATTGCTGCCGCCGTTTGTTCAACTTCCCGAAGTGGCGCAAATGTCGTCGTCACAAGGAAACGAGTCAAGAGTGCACCGACGATAACAACACCGATTCCGAAGCCGAGAAAGATGGACAGGTATGTCGTCATGAGTCGATCGACACTCTTCGTCGAGGCCGCAACAATGAGAGAACCCTTTAAGCCGGAAAAGTCTTGAAAGACCACGGGTGCGGCGACCGCGTGAAAAGTCGTCCGCCCATCAATGCTTTTCAGCACGAAAACGTTTCCGTTTGAAGTGCTCGTGTCTTGCGCAGACCATGTGCTCGACATATTCGGGAGTAACCCCGTACTCTTCTCGCCCCAATTTCGCGCGAGCAGCGTGCCGTCAGCAGAGTAGAGCGCGTAGTAGTAGTCGCTGGGCGATGTGGAATTTCCTGTGGTCGCACTCGAGTCGTCGAGAAGTCTGGTCAGATCCACTGCAACAGCCGAAATTTCGCTGTCCAATTGCCCGATGAGTGCTGGCTTGAGCATTGCCATCGTGCCAATTCCGGACACGAGGAGCCCGAGGGTTAGAAGAAGTACGGTAACCGCGGTGATCTTCGTGCGCAGGGAAATCGCATCGAGGCGATTCTGCAACGCGAGGGCCATACGACTACTTTGCCACCCGAAGCATGTAACCGAAGCCACGTTTGGTCTGAATCAGTGGCTCGCTGGAGTGCTGGTCGAGCTTGCGTCGCAGGTAGGACACATACGATTCCACAATTCCCGCGTCGCCATTGAAATCGTATTCCCAGACATGGTCGAGAATTTGCGCTTTCGAAAGAACGCGGTTGGGATTCTGCATGAGATAGCGCAGCAACTTGAATTCGGTCGGACTCAGCTCGACCGCAACGTCGGCGATGCGCACTTCGTGCGTGTCTTGATCCATGACAATTTCTCCGGCGCGCATGATCGATTCCTCTTCGGCCACGGTGGTGCGACGAAGAATCGCCTTGATTCGAGCCACAATTTCGTCGAGGCTGAAGGGTTTTGTGACGTAGTCATCGCCACCGACTGTGAGACCCGTGATCTTGTCCTGGGTGTCATCTTTCGCCGTGAGAAAGAGAATCGGTGAGGTGTATCCCGCTTCCCGCAGACGCTTGGTGACGGAGAATCCATTCATGTCGGGGAGCATGACGTCAAGAATGATGAGGTCGGGTTCGTTTGCGAGAACGGCCGAAATGGCAGCGGCGCCGTTACCGACGGCCTGCACGCGGAACCCGGCAAAACGCAGGCTTGTGGTGAGCAAGTCGCGAATGTTGGGTTCGTCGTCAACTATGAGAATTTTTGGGCTTTCCATGCCCCCGACGATACTGCGTGTTTCCTGAAGGTTATCTGGGAGTCAGCAAATGTTTCCTGATTTTTTGATTAGAGAGTGTGAGCATCCACAATCTCGTAGGCATAACCCTGCTCGGTGAGGAAGCGTTGACGATTGGCTGCGTAATCCTGATCGATGGTGTCTCGCGCAACGAGAGTGTAGAAGGTGGCGGTGCGCCCCGACTTTTTTGGGCGCAACAACCGACCAAGGCGTTGAGCCTCCTCTTGTCGCGACCCGAACGCTCCGGAGACCTGAACGGCAACGCTCGCTTCGGGCAAGTCGATTGAAAAGTTCGCGACCTTGCTGACGACGAGCACACGAATTTCACCCGAGCGAAACGCGTGAAACAGTCGTTCGCGTTCATCCACCGGTGTTGCGCCAGTGATTTCCGGAACATCCAGCGCTTCGCCCAGAATTGCCAGTTGATCGAGATACTGCCCGATAACCAAGATCTGATCATCCGGATGCTCCGCAATGAGCTGCTTGACCACGCTCAATTTCTCGGGACTCGACGCGGCCATCCGGTATCGGTCGGCATCACTGGCGGCGGCATAGCGAAGCCTCTCGTCTTGACTGAGGTCGATGCGGACCTCTTTACACACGGCCGGAGAAATGTAGCCCTGAGCTTCAATCTCTTTCCACGGGGCATCAAATCGCTTGGGACCAATGAGGCTAAACACGTCGGATTCGCGCCCGTCTTCGCGCACGAGTGTTGCGGTGAGACCAAGACGTCGACGAGCCTGTAGCTCGGCGGTGAGTTTGAAGACGGGGGCCGGAAGTAGGTGCACCTCGTCATAAATAACGAGTCCCCAGTCTTTGGCATCAAGCAACGACAGGTGCGCGAATTCGCCGGCACGCTTGGCGGTGAGTATTTGATAGGTGGCAATCGTGACGGGCTTGATTTCTTTGATTTGCCCTGAGTATTCGCCAATGTCGTCGGCAGTGAGACTCGTGCGAGCGAGCAATTCGTCGCGCCACTGGCGAGCGGACACGGTATTGGTCACCAAGATCAGCGTGTCGGTATCCGTTCGAGCCATAGTGGCCGCACCGACGAGAGTCTTTCCGGCGCCGCACGGAAGGACGACTACCCCCGACCCTCCGGTAAGGAAGTTTTCAACGGCCTTCTCTTGATAGTGGCGAAGTGACCAGCCGTTCGTATTGAGATCGATGTTGAACGGAGCACCCGGCCGGAATCCGGCTCGATCCTCCGCCGGCCAACCGAGCTTCAGCAACTCCTGTTTGAGTTGTCCGCGGGCCCAAGGCGCCACGTCGAATGCGCCGTCTGAACGCGCGGTGAGCAATTCGACCGTTCGTTTCGACTTGGCGACTTCGGCAAGGACTGCCGGGTCGGTCCCCCGAAGCAGTAGTGAGCCCGATTCGTCGCGTTCGATAGTGAGTCGTCCGTACCGGTTCATTGTTTCTCTAATATCGAGCGACACCGTCGCAGGCACCGCGAACTTCGAAAACCGCTCGAGAGTGGAGAGAATCTCGTCGGCAGTGTGCCCGGCTGCTCGCGCGTTCCAGAGGCCCAGCCTCGTAATGCGGTACGTATGCACATGCTCCGGAGCGCGCTCAAGTTCCGCAAAAACAGCCAGCTCATGGCGTGCATCCGTAGCCTGGGCATGCGCAACCTCGAGCAACACCGTGCGGTCGCTCTGAACGATGAGTGGTCCGTCGGGCATAGTTTTTCTACGCAACCCCTGTCGTGAGAGTGACAATGCTCGCCATGGGGAGCGTGCGCTCCACATCCGTCGCCGTATCGCGGGCGCGCAACCGGCCGTTCGCCACTGAGAGCGGAACGACGGTCATCGACTTGCTTGACCCGTCGGGCATCCCGAAGGTCAACTGCAAAGTTGCCTTTTCACGAATTGCAAGCGACACTTGGCGTTCTCGCCAGGCCGCACCATCGTCGAGCGTTGTGATGTTGCCCGTGATGGCGGCGCCGTCCGACACGACTCGATCCACCAGCGTGTGTGCGGCGGGGACGGGTACCGGCTTTGAAATGACCGGGAGCGAGACGGAGCGCGGGCGTGCGACAACGTTCCCGTCCTCGTCCTCCAGAACGGCGGGGTGTTTCTCTGCAACCAGCACATCGAGTGTCGATAGAGCGTCACGCCGCGTCGTGGCCGTCGTCGGGGAGCTCCGATCCCAGGCGAGGGAGGCGAGGGCGGAGTCGGCGAGCAACAGGTCCAATAATTCGGCATCACGAGCGGTGACGAATGAACCACCACCCCACTCACGCACGCGAATGGCGCCGAACCGCGAACCGGATTCCTCAACAAGGTAGCGAACGGGTTGAGGCAAGGGAGAAGCCGAGATCTCTTCCAATCGCGAAAGAATGGCATCCGGGGTCAAACCCAGCGTCATCGCGTGGGTGACACGCGTGCTCGTAATTCGAAAAGTCGAGGCGAGCCCGGAATGTTCCACATCGCACAGTCGGCGAAGAAGGTCGTCCGCTTCGGGTTGAAGGAGACCCGGCGCGACAATGGTCAAGTCGTTCTGGATGTAAACCTGTGTGACCATTTCGGGGAGCGACTCGTTTGCCCGTGCCGCCAGCGACACCGCATCACCACGCAATGCCACTTCGGCCAAGGGGATTCGGACGTGTGACGCAACGAGTCCTAAATGTGCCGCGTTCCGCACGGCGCTCGATACGAGATCAAGGATCCACGCGGAGTCGAGCGGGTAGAGCCATCGCACGAATGCATCGAGTGCAGAGCCCCAGTCAGATTGTTCGCGAAGAATGTCGGCGACTCGCCCATCGAGTGATTCGTGCCAGGCGAGTGCGAGAGTCACCCATCGTTGGGCTGGGTTTGCCAGTTGCCAATCGTCGAAATCAGATCCCGCCATGTACCAGCCGTCAACAAAGTGGATAAGCCGCGCGCGTGACGCAAAACTGAGAGCGTCAGCGAGACTGAGGCCGGCATGCTCGATATTGAGTCCGAGGCGAACGGCATCGGCTGCTGCAAGGTTGCCCGAGGCGAGACGTCGGACCGGAGACAGAGCTATCGCCTGCGCCAGGTCATCGATGGCCGTCGTCAGCAACAGACCGCGTTCGATACCGACGCGGTCGCGTTCTTGGTTCTCGCTCAATTTTTCATTGGGTTCACTCGTTCTCACCGAGTCAAGGAGTCGGCTCGCCGGTTGCGCGTCGGACGGCTTCAGATTCCACTTCTCGAGTGTCAGGCGAGCAGTGAGGGTCACTTCTTCGAGTGCGACGAGACGACCGTCGGGAGATTCGGTCGCTAACGCCAGCGAATGCACCAACTCGTTGTCTGAGTTCACGTCGCCGTCGGCGAGCTGAACGAGGGTGGTGCGGGGGACGCGCGCCAGGGCATCCATGATGTTCTGCGAATCCAGGAACGCATCGGCGAGATCAAAAAAGTCTCGAATGTGAGCACCCGAAATTTTTCTTTGAGTGACAAGTGAAATCAGTTGGGCGCGGTCACGTAATTTGAGGTCACGCGCTAAGCGCAGCGAGGAGTCGGTCACCGTCATTCCCTAGCGCGCCGTGCCGGCAGAATGTCGGCGGCGACGAACGATGTTGACGATGAAGAGGGCGATGAAGAGCGCAAACCCTAGGGGGAGTCCGACGAGAGGGAGCGTCACGACTATGAGCCACACCGGGCCCGCGCCGGGCAAATGAAGAACGCCGGTGACGACGACGATAGCGAGAAAACAGAGGACGGACAGGCCGATGCACGAGGCCGTCATCATTACCAGAATTCGTTCCGCCCGAGAAGGTTCATACGTGTCTTCAGCCATCCCTCCAGAATACGCGCACTGAGGGAGGTCGTGTGACGCCGGTAGACTCGTCACACAATCGGACCACACAGGGAGCATCATGCCAAGCGGCAAAGTCAAGTTTTATGACGACGAGAAAGGTTTCGGCTTCATCACTTCTGATGAGGGCGACGAGGTCTTCTTGCATGCAAGCGCGTTGCCCGAGGGGGTTCAAGTGCGCCCAGGAACACGCTTGGAATTCGGCATCGCCGATGGCAAGCGAGGTCCGCAGGCACTTTCCGTGCGAGTTCTTGAGTCGCCCACGCCACTGAGCAAAATGAATCGCAAGGGTGCTGACGATATGGCCGTCATCGTGGAAGATTTAGTTAAGTTGCTCGACGGCATCGGAAATGGCTTGCGACGCGGACGATATCCCGAGGGTGCCCAGGGCGCAAAGATTGCTGCACTGTTGCGGCGAGTCGCCGACGACTTCGACAGCTAGGAACAAAATGACAGTCGAAACGGATGCGGAACAAGCCCTCGCCGTTAGTGCCCTGCACGAAATTACGCCAGCGACGACCGTCGGTGCTTTTCGTGATCGAGTAGTCGGGGACGACGGCGTCGTCACGCTCACATTCCACAGCACGATGGCGGGATACCCGGGCTGGGTGTGGAACGTGGCGATCGCCACGGTTGATGCGAACGCACCGACGGTGCTTGAGCTTGAGCTGTTGCCCGACGATGGCTCGCTCATTGCACCCGACTGGGTACCTTGGTCGCAGCGTCTCGCCGAGTACAAAGAGGCGGCGCGACTGGCCAGGGAAGCCGGCGAGTTGACTGATGATGACGAGCCGGTGATCGTGCCAGATGACGAAGATTTCGACGGAGACCTGGGTTTGGCGGCGCTGGACGAAGACGACGACTCGGACGACGAAGACGACGAAGACGACGATCAGTCCGATGACGATGACGACGACGACGAAGACGACGATGAGGACTCGGACGACGAAGACGACGACGTGTCGTCTGATGAAGAAGACGACGAGCCCGATGACGAGCTGGATGACGAGCCGGACGACGACTCGCGCGACTACTAGAGTTGCTCGACCACGACGTCGATGCACGCAGTGAGTGCACGCACATCGTCGGGCTCGACCGATGCGAACGTGGCCACGCGAATTTGATTACGGCCGAGCTTGCGGTACGGCTCGGTGTCGACAATCCCGTGTGCGCGGAGAGCCCTTGATACGGCAGAGGCATCCACGTGGTCAGAGAAATCGATTGTCGCGACAACTTGAGAGCGATGGGCGGGATCCGCGACAAACGGTGTGGTGAAGTCTCGCGCTGTGGCCCACTCGTAGAGCACGCTCGACGACTCTCGCGTGCGCGCGTCGGTCCAGGCGAGTCCACCGTTGTCGTTCATCCACTGCACCTGGTTTTCCATCAGCAATAGCGTGCCGATTGCCGGTGTATTCAGCGTTTGCTCGAGACGGCTGTTATCAATCGCATTTTTGAGGCTCAAAAACTCGGGAACCCACCGACCGCTCGCAGCGATTTGTTCGACTCGCTCGATTGCGGCGGGCGAAAACAAAGCAAACCAAAGACCGCCGTCCGAGGCGAAGTTCTTTTGGGGCGCGAAGTAGTAGACGTCTGTTTCGGACACGGTGAAGTCAATTCCGCCGGCTGCACTCGTCGCGTCGACAACGGTCAAGGCTCCCGCATCGCCATTGACTCGACGCACCGGGGCCATCACGCCCGTTGAGGTCTCGTTGTGTGGCCAGGCGTAGACGTCAATGCCCGAGCGGGGAATCACCTCGCTTCGTGATCCGGCTGGGGCTTCGATTACCTCGGGTGCCGTCAGGAATGGCGTGGTCGCTGCGGTGGCAAATTTCTGGCCGAACTCGCCGAAGACAAGATTTTGGGCGCGAGTCTCGATCAGCGAGAAGGCCGCCGCATCCCAGAAGGCCGTCGACCCGCCATTACCGAGAATGACTTCGTAGCCGTCGGGTGCGCGGAACAATTCGGAAAGCCCCGAGCGAACTCGTCCAACGAGGTTTTTCACCGGAGGCTGACGATGAGACGTACCGAGAAGTTCAGCACCGGCACCGGCAAGATAGGCAACTTGCTCGGGCCGAACCTTCGACGGACCACACCCGAAACGTCCGTCACGGGGGAGTAGTTGGGAAGGAATCGAAATGTCGGCCATAACCCCAGATTCTACCGGTGCCATTTTTGGCCGTTCGTCGTGCCAGTAGTCTGGAAAACGCGGAAGCGCATCCGACGACATTCATTGAGGGCAAGACGTTGCACGATCTGATCGACACGACAGAAATGTATTTGCGCACGATTCTCGAATTGGAAGAAGAGGGCATCGTGCCGATGCGTGCACGCATTTCCGAACGGCTCGAACACAGTGGGCCGACGGTCTCGCAAACCGTTGCGCGCATGGAGCGCGACGGACTCGTCATCGTCTCTGACGATCGTCGCTTGAAATTGACGGATGAAGGTCGCCGCAAAGCTGTCGTTGTTATGCGCAAGCATCGACTAGCGGAGCGGCTCTTGCGCGATGTGATTGGCCTCGAGTGGGAGTATGTGCACGAAGAAGCATGTCGCTGGGAGCACGTGATGAGCGATCATGTCGAGCGCAAGATTCTTGACTTGCTCGCCGACCCGAGCGAGTCTCCCTACGGAAATCCGATTCCCGGTCTTTCCGAGTTCGGATTGCGCGAGGCTGACGTCTTTGCCGCCGGACTCGTCACGGCTGATTCGGCGACTCGCGAGACACCGGTTCGGGGTGTGCTTCGGCGTATCGCGGAACCTGTTCAACACGACCCTGGTATGTTGCGGCGTTTGCTCGACGCGGGTGTCATCCCGGGGGCCGAGATTTCGGTCATCCGAAACGATGACGACTTCACCGTGGATGTGCAGGGGATTGCCAGCCAGGTGGCAATACCCCTAGATATAGGGTCCCATTTGTTTCTCGACCCCGATATCTCGTAGTTTTCGCGTTATTTGCAAATCCGGGACACGCCGTCAGCGAAGTGTCGTCCCGGTTACCCGCGGGTAACATGGAGGGTGGTTCACGGTAAACACTCGCCGTGGCCCTCATGGCAGAGGCGTTCCAACACCCGCCCCTCTGCTCGAGAAATCGACGCAAACAGTGCATCGTGGCGGGGTAAGCAACCTAGCTTGTTGGAGCGCCGGAGAGTAATCTTTTGGCAGATTTAGGTAATTACACCGGACCGGGCGAATATCGCCTCTCGCGGGCTGGTCGCAAGCTTTACTCATCGCAATCGCGTAAATCGACCCTGTCCCGGTCGTCCCGGCAACGCCTGACTCGTTCCGCGGGTCACGTTATCGAAGCTGCGATGTCGACCTTGACCACCGCACGCGACGCGGCCGCGTCAAAGCAGGAACGAGCGAACGCAGCCTGGGCGGCGAAGGTTGCATCAGCCACACGGTCGCCGCGGCGACGTCTGGGGACCGTGGGAGTTTCCGCGATCGCCTTCGCGCTCGTGGGTACCTTCGCGCTACCGGCCTATGCACTGACGCCCGGAACGATCGAATCGGAATACGGACAGGCCTTGGCCGCGCAGTCGATTTCGGCACACAACGCAGCGTCGGACGCGTCGCGCCCCACATCCGTGTCAGTTACGGATCCCGTGGTCGAGATTGTGCGCCCGTCGTACTCCGGACCGACCTACCGAGATTTTCTTGCGAACCCGCCGTACCCAGATTTCAGTCTTGCGGCAGTTTTCGACGATGCGCGCCAGTACATTGGGACGCCGTATCTTGCGTATGGCGCGACTCCAGCGGGCTTTGACTGCTCAGGGTTCACCATGTTTGTCTATTCCAAATTTGGAATTGAGTTGCCACACATGGCGTCGTCTCAACTCAACATGGGAACGCCTATTGCGGAGGCGGATGCCCAGCCTGGTGACTTGGTCTGGATGCCCGGACACGTTGGGTTCTGGGCCGGACCGGGCATGATGCTCGACTCACCGACGGAGGGCGAGAGCATCGAGATTCGCCCGATTTGGTCGAGCTACTACATCGTCTTCCGGGTAGGAATCAACTAGTTTCGCGTTTGGCAGTATTTCTTCACCTGATTTCGGCGCGCCGTTTCTGACGCTCTCAGGTTTTCGGGCGTAGGTTCATCCCAAGAACTTCTGTTGTTCCTGCACGCCACGCAGGAAAGCTCGAAGGAGGCGCGATGCAAACCTTGGTTCTCAACGCGGGCTATGAGCCGCTTGCCGTTGTGTCGTTTCGACGAGCGCTGATGCTCGTGCTGAATGACAAGGCGTCGGTGATCAAGATAGACCCCGAGCATCCCATACAAACGGTCACTGCAACGTTCGATCGCCCCAGTGTTATCGTCTTGCGCCGCTACGTACGAGTCCCGTATGTGCGGCGCATTCCTGTTTCGCGGAGAGGCGTGCTGCGTCGAGATGGGTATCGGTGCGCTTACTGCCCCGCCTCAGCGACCACGATCGATCACGTGGTGCCGCGATCGCGGGGCGGTCAGGATTCATGGGAAAACCTAGTGGCCTGCTGCTTTCGGTGTAACAACGTCAAGGGCGACCGGATGCTTCGTGATCTCGGGTGGTCCTTGCGCACGGCGCCTCGCATGCCGAGCGGACCGGCGTGGTTTGCGATGGGCATCGAGAAGCGTCAATCCGAGTGGGACGACTTCTTGGCGGCGGCGTAGCTGGTCGTTCCCTAATGCTGCAGGAGTCGACTTCGGGCGGCCTCGCGAGACAATGACATCGCAGCTGTCGCGACCGCTGGTCCCATTTTGGAAAGGTCTGTCTGGTGCAGGTGCACCGAGACCGAAATCGCGGCGATAGCGTCACCCAGAGCGTTGAGAATCGGGGCGGCTGCGCATCCGACGTTCGTCGTTGATTCTTCGCGCTCAAAAGCGATGCGATTTGAACGGATGGTCGCAATTTCATTGCGTAAACGTGCCGGCTCGGTGATTGTTTTCGGCCCGATCGAAACCATGGGTGCATCGCAGATTTCGTCAATGACGGCAACCGGGGCGTAGGCCAGAAGCACTTTGCCGACACCGGTCGCGTAGGCCGGCAACCTTCCGCCGACCCGTGAGGGAAGAGGCGGGGTTGATCTGCTTCGAAGAATTTGGATGTACACCACCTCGGTTCCCTCGAGAACTGCAAGATGCACCGTTTGACCGGTTGCCTTCATCAGTTCAGACATGGTGGGCAACGCGAGCTTACGAAGGTCAATCGGGCGATTTGCGTGCTGCCCGAGTTCAAACATTCGAATACCAAGTTGAATTTTGTCGCCGTCGTGTTCGAGAAGTCCGACGTCGACCATCTCCGCCACTATTCGCGCCGCCGATGCCTTGGGAATACCGGCGCGCCGGCCGATGTCACTAACCGAGAGGGCCTTCTCGCTGCCCTGGAATATTCGAAGCACATCGGATACGCGCGAAATCATTGACGGTTGAGTCATGCTTGCCTCCCGCTTCTGCTCGACCAACGCCCGTGCGCATAATCGACGACAATCGGCACGCCGAAGCACGTCGTCAAATTTTTGGAAGTCAGGACTGCGGTCGCGGGGCCCGATTCGATGACTTTGCCCTTGCTCATCAGCGCAGCGTGAGTCGTTGTGGATGGCAACTCTTCAAGGTGGTGAGTAATCATGACGCTTGTCATGCGCGGATTGTCGGTGGTCAGTTCATCGATGGTGTCGAGCACCTGTTCGCGGGCGGCCAAGTCGAGTCCGGCCGCGGGCTCGTCAAACAGGGCTAATTCGGGCTTCGTGAGTGTGGCTCGGGCGAGCAGCGTGCGCCCGAGCTCGCCCTGGGACAGCGCGCGCCATGAGGTGCCGGCCGACGCGAGCAGTCCGAATTTGGCGAGTTGCGCATCCGCCGCGGCTGTCTGCTCGGGAGTCGCCTGCCAGCGCATCGGCGTTTCGATCGTGTTGGTAAAACCGGTCAGCACGATGTCACGGGCGGTCATTGGCCACTCGAGGCGATGATGAGTCGTGACATAGGCAAGGTGCTCGCGAATCTCGGTCACGGCGACCTTGCCCACCTGGCGACCAAGAATGGTCGCGGTGCCGCGCACGGGAAGGGTGGACGTGGCGCACACCGCAAGCAATGTCGACTTACCTGCGCCGTTCGGTCCGATGACTGCCCAGTGCTCTCCGCGACGCACCTGAAAGCTGACGTCGTCGAGTGTTGGTTTGCCCGATCGGAGAACACTGACGTGATCGAGGTTGATGGCGAAATCGGTCACGGCCGCCTACCTTTCAATAGCTGCGTCAAAGCGTGGGCTTTGTCGACCAGCAGCCTGCCAAGCTCTGGTTGACGTTCGGTCGAGAAACGCGACTCGACTCCGGTCAAACTCAGCGCCCACGCAGGGCGCCCAGACTCGTCGAACACCGCCGCGCCGATGCCAAAACTACCCTGAACAATCAACCCGGGATTGACTGAGTAACCGCGCGCTCGAGCCTCCCGAATTCGTTGCCAGACGAGATTCGGTGTGTGTTGACGCTGAAACTCCGTGGATATGGATTCGCGATGCGCGAGGTATGCGTCAATCTCGTCATCGGGCAGGAACGCGAGAATTGCCATGCCGGCCGACGCGACGCCGAGCGGAAACCGAACACCCTCATAGAGCACAAATGATCGGATGGGAAACGCGCCCTCTTCGCGAACTAGGCAGACGGTTTCGTAGCCACGGCGTGCGGACAGAAAAGCGCTTTCTCCGGTTTCGCTCGCCAGCTCATGAATGAGAGGTTGAGCGATAGTGGTGATGTCATAACGTGGCGCGGCGACAGCACCCATGAGGTAAAGCTCGGGGCCGAGATGCCAGGTGGATGTGCGCGAATCTTGGTCAAGAAAACCTTCGGCTGCGAGTGACGCGAGCAGTCGATGAGCGGTTGGCCGAGTGAGCGACGTCAGTGTAGCGACCTGACTCGACGTCACTCCGTCAGGAGTGTGCGAACTAACCACGCGAAGCACCGCGGCCGCGCGAGAGACAACCTGAGTTCCGGGAATCGATTGAGCCATGATGTGTCCATATTATGGAGAACGCTGAGCGTTGTGTTCACTTTGTGTGTCGTAAGGCATATTTCGACCAAAATTGCCGGTTTTGCTTTGATTTATCCGTGAATAAAACCCTATATTCGGAATGCATCGCCACGATGTTGGCGATTTTTCGGTCGTAATGGAAGCAAATGAGGGTTACGTGTCCAAAATATGGTCAGACTCGTCCACGGCGCTTCGTGACGTTGTCTTTGATGGGGCAACAATTGCTGTCGGTGGATTTGGACTGAGTGGCAACCCAACGGATCTCATTGAAGCGTTACGTGACAGCGGTGCGACAAACCTCACCATCGTGTCGAACAACATGGGAGTTGATGGCAAAGGTTTGGGGCTTCTGCTGGAAAACAAACAAGTAACGAAAGTCATCGCGTCTTACGTCGGGGAAAACAAACTGTTCGCCGAGCAATATCTGAGCGGTGAACTCGAGGTCGAGTTCACGCCACAGGGCACGTTGGCTGAGCGAATGCGCGCGGGCGGGTCGGGCATCCCGGGCTTTTACACGAAGACCGGAGTTGGCACGCCAATTGCTGAAGGCAAGCCGCACATGGATTTTGATGGCGAGACCTACTTGCTTGAGCGCGGAATCGTTGCCGACGTTGCGTTGGTCCATGCGCACACCGCTGACATCTGGGGAAATCTGATTTACCGACATTCTGCGCGCAACTTCAACCCGCTCGCAGCGATGTGCGGTCGCGTCACAATCGCTGACGTCGAGGTGATTTCTAATGTTCCGCTCGACCCAAACATTGTGGTCACTCCCGGAATTTTTGTGCAGCGCGTGGTGCGCGCGGCTCCACGCGAAAAAGACATTGAACAGCGCACGGTTCGCGTGCGCGGCGGGGAATGAGGGGCCGATTATGACGTGGACACGACACGAAATGGCGGCGATTGCCGCGCAAGAGCTGAATGACGGAGATTACGTCAACCTCGGAATCGGTATCCCCACTCTGGTTGCGAATCATGTGCCGCACGGGATTCACGTCACGCTCCAGAGTGAGAACGGACTTCTCGGTATGGGGCCTTTTCCTTTCGAGGGCGAGGAAGACGCTGACCTCATTAATGCCGGCAAGCAAACAGTGACGGTGACACCAGGAGCGAGCTTCTTCGATTCCGCAACGTCATTCGCCATGATTCGCGGTGGGCACGTTGAGATTGCGGTACTCGGCGCAATGCAAGTGTCTCGACGCGGAGATCTCGCGAACTGGACCATTCCGGGAAAGCTCGTCAAGGGGATGGGCGGCGCGATGGATCTGGTTGCCGGAACACCCCATGTGATTGTTGTAACCGAGCACGTCGCAAAAGACGGGTCGCCCAAGATCGTCGAAGAGTGCGACCTGCCACTGACCGGTCGAGCCTGTGTCGATCGCATCATTACCGACCTCGCGGTTTTTGACGTCGATGCCGACGGACTCACACTACGTCGCATGGCACCGGGCGTTTCGCTCGATGATGTCGCGAGCAAAACAGGATGCGCTTTTCGTATGAATCTCGAGGGCGACGACGCATCCCCCGAAATTAACTAATAATTTCGAATAAGCATTATAAATTCGATATATTCGGTTTTACTTTAGTCGTGTCCTGTTGATGAGGCCACGAATCCCACAACAGATATCTCAATGAGGAGAATCATGTCGGAAACTCAATCGTTCGACGTCGTTGTCGCTGGCATGGGGCCGGTTGGCAAGATGATTGCCTTGATGCTGGCACGCAAGGGGCACAGCGTGCTCGTCGCTGACAAGAAGTCGAGCCCCTACGGTCTGCCACGTGCAGTGGCCCACGATGCAGAAATCGCGCGCATCTTGCAGTCGGTCGACCTTCATCCTGATCGCATGCCGGATTGCGTCGAACCGTACGACGACATGTACATCTGGGTCAACGGCAACGACGAGATTCTGCACCTCGTCGACTGGACCGGAATCGACCCCTCGGGCTGGAACAACGTGTACTTCTACAACCAGCCGGGTCTCGAGCGGCACATCAACGACAAGATGTTTGAACAGAAAACTCTCGAGGCGGTTCGCGGGGCGGGCGTTGTCGTCACAGGCCAAGACCCCAGTGGAGTGGACGTGGATCTCGTGGATGTCGAAACGGGAGACGTGCGCAAGCTGCGTGCCAGATATGTCCTGGGAGCGGATGGGGCGAACAGTGAGACCCGCCGGGCTGCCGACATCACGTGGCACGACCTCGGTTACTTCTTTGACTGGCTCGTCGTAGACGTGATTCCCGGCGAGGGGTCCAACGTGACGCACCTGGCCAAGCAGGTTGCCGATCCCAATCGCCCGACCACAGTGGTGCCGGCCGGGCCGGGGCGTCGACGCTGGGAATTCATGCTGCACGAGGGAGAAGACCCCGAAGCTTTTGCTGCGCCCGAAAACATCTGGAAACTTCTGGAGGCCTTTGACCTCAACCCGGGCAACGCTGAAATTGAGCGAGGCGTTGTGTATCGCTTTGAGTCGGGTTGGGCCGATGGATGGCGCAATCAGCGCGTCCTGCTCCTCGGTGACGCGGCGCACAAGATGCCTCCCTTCGCTGGTCAGGGCCTCGCCGCGGGATTCCGAGACTGCGTCAATCTCGCGTGGAAACTCGATCTCGT